>NZ_NHNZ01000059.1:0-28556 GCF_002727095.1 Halorubrum sp. C191
TATTTAGCTGACAGTATGAACACGGCCTTTCTGAAGGTATTTCAGCCCGCACGCCCACCAGCGACGCGTGTACCTCGGCGTCGACGAAGCCGGCAAGGGACCCGCGCTCGGACCGATGGTCGCGGCGGCGGTCGCCGCCGACCCGGCGGACCTCCCCGCCGGCGTGGACGACTCGAAGCGGGTCGCGCCGGCCAGACGCGAGGAGATAGCGGCGGCCCTCCGGGGCGACCCGGCCGTCGCCGTCGGCGTCGCCCGCGTTGACCCCGACGAGATCGACCGCCCCGACACCGACATGAACACCCTCACCGTCCGCGGTCAGGCGCTGGCGGTCCGGGACGCCCTCACCGACCTCCCCGCTGGCGTCGCCGAACCGGTCCGCGTCGTCGCCGACGCGGGCGACACCAGCGAGGAGCGGTTCGCGCGACGGCTCGGCGAGTTCGTCGAGGGCGACGGTGCGGACGGAGCCCGCGGCGACGATGGGGCCCACCCCGCGGTCGACGTGACGGCCGCCCACGGCGCCGACGAGGACGACCCCGTCGTCGGCGCGGCGAGCGTCGTCGCCAAGGTGGTCCGCGACGCCGCGATGGCCGACCTCGACGCCGCGTATCCCGACTACGACATCGGGAGCGGCTACCCGAGCGACCCGGCCACGCGAGCCTTCCTCGCCGCGTACGTCGGCGACCACGGGGCGCTACCCGACTGTGCGCGCGAGTCGTGGGCGACCTGTGAGGACGCGCTGGCGGCCGCCGAGCAGTCGGCGTTAGACGAGTTCTGAAAGCGGGCCGGAGCCGCTCGGCGCTCAGCCCTCAGAACAGCCCGGCGATGACCCCGCCGAGCGTCCCGACGATCGTCTCCCACACCGAGAAGCCGGTCGCGATCGCCAGCACCGTGTCCGCGCCGAAGAAGGCGAACAGCAGCGCGGAGCCGAAGTGCGCGAGCCGCATGTCGACCCGGCCGGCGAACGTGTGGAAGAAGTAGGCGTTCGCGAGGCTCACCGGGATGATCGCGAGCATCTCGCCGGCCCAGATGGCCGAAGTCGCGCCGTACTGGACCGCCAGGCCGATGGTGACGAGCTGCGTCTTGTCGCCGAACTCGCCGGTCGCGGTGAGTAGGAAGATGGGGAAGAAGCCGCCGAGCGACCCAGAGTACCTGTCGAGCCGCCCCGGGAGCGAGAGGTCGTCGAACGCGGCCAAGCCGCCGTCGGTGCGCTCCGCTTCCGGGGTCGTCCCGCGCGACGGCGCGGACCGGTACAGCAGGACCGCGAAGACGAAGAACAACACCGCGGTGATCGCGTCCAACACGACCGGCGGGAGCGCCGACTGGAGTGCCTGCCCGAACGCGATCTCCACGGCGGTCCACCCGGCGAACGCCGAGCCGGCGGCCGCGACGACGACCTTGGGATCGTACCGCGTGGAGAGCCCGGCGATCATCAGCTGTACCTTCTCGCCCGGCAGCACCGCGAGCTGCGTCACGAACGCGATCGCGACGATCTCGACGTAGCCGGTCATGCGTCGCCCGCCTCCTGACCGTCGGTCGCGGCGGTCGACTCCGCGGCGCGGCGGACGTACACGCGGTCCGCGACCGCCTCCGGCAGCCCGTGTTCGTCCCCGTCGCTCGCCCGGACGGTGACCAGCCCGAAGGAGGTGATATCGACGACCTCGACGGTCGTTCCGGGCGTTATCTCGGCGTCGACGAGGAACTCCAGCACGTCGGGGTCGCGGTCGCTGACGCGGGCGACCGTTCCCCGTTCGCCCGGATCCAGCGCCGCGACGAGCGTCGTCCCGGCGTCCTCCGGCGTCGAGAGGTCGGCCGGCGGGATCGGGTCACCGTGCGGGTCGGCGGCGGGGTAGTCGAGGACGCGCTCGACCCGACGCGTGAACTCCTCGCTGACGTGGTGTTCGAGCGCGTCGGCCTCGTCGTGGACCTCGGTCGCCTCGTAGTCCAGCTGCTCTGCGAGGAACGCCTCGATGAGGCGGTGTCGGCGGACGACCTCCAGCGCGGCGACCTCGCCCGCGGGCGTGAGCTCGACGCCCGTGTACTTCTCGCGGGAGAGCAGGCCGCGGTCGGCGAGCGTTTCCACCATGCTTGTCACCGTCGCGGGGGTCTTGTCGAGCGAGTCCGCGATCTGCGAGGTCGAGACGGGCGGTCCCACCCGCGACTCGATCCGATAGATCGACTTGAGATAATCTTCGACGGCGTCGGTCGGCATAGACGTTTTTGACCGGTCTAAATTAATAGTTTGTCGGATGCGTTTTCTGTTCTTGCCAAAGGCATAACGAGAGGCGAGTCGAAACGGTGATCTCGAAAACCGTCGCTGTGAGCGATCGGAAACCGATCGAACGTCACATCCGGTCGAGAATTAGGGGTCGCCGACGCGCGGTCGGTCGGCTTATTTGACCGTCAGCAGGCGGCGCAGGATGTCGCCGTACGCTGGCCGGGTGATCAGCACACCGACCAGCACGCCGAGGACGGTGAAGATGGCGAACCCGGAGAGGTCGCCGAGCGACAGCACCATCAGCGGCGACATCGCGATGATGGTTGTGGCCGCGGCCGCGCCGATCACCCAGAACGCCCGCCGGAACCGGGAGTCGAACACTTTTTTCGAGTTCACGTCGCCCTCGCTCATCACCTCGTCGGCGATGATGACGAGGTCGTCGACACCGGTCCCGACGACCGCGATGAAGCCGGCGATCACCGCGAGTTCGAGCGGGTAGCCGAGCAGCGCCGCGAACCCGAGCAGGGCGTACACCTCCGTCAGCGCCGTGACGATCATCGGGAGCGCGACGCGCGGTTCGCGGTAGCGGAGGAACACCATCCCGGCGACCGCCAACACCGAGAGCACGCCGATGACCAGCGAGTACGTCCGGAAGTTCTCACCCTGCGAGGCCGAGATGGACGAGGAAGTCCCCTCCCCGCTGATGTCGAGGTCGGCCGGGAGCGCGCCGGCGCGGAGGTTCAGCGAAATGGTCTGCGCCTCGGCGAACTCGCCCGTCGTGAGCCGGAAGTTCCCGGTGTCGGCCCACGAGCCGGCCGCCATGCTGTCCGCGAGGCCCGGGTCCATCCCGAAGGAGTTGACGACCTCGCCGTCGACGACGAGCAGGAGACACGGGTTCGAGTTCTCTATCTCACCGGTCTCCTCGTTGTATCCGCACCGGTCCGCCCCCGTCTGGTACGCGTCGGCGAAGCCGCGTTGCGCCACGGCGTCTTGGAAGGAGTGCGCCGGCGACTGGCCGCTCTCGGCGGTGTTGCGCACTGTGACCGGGACGTACGCTCCGGTACCGCGGTCGCTCTGGGCCGCGGTCCCGATCGTCTCGAAGTCGCCTTGGGTCAGCGTTCCCTCCTGAACCGCGGTGCCGTTTCCGTCCGGGTACGCGATGTCGATCCGGACGGTCCCGCGCTCCTCGAGGAGGTCGATCACTTCTTGCCGGCCTTGCCCCGGCACCTCGACGAGGATGAAGTACTCCCCGGTGATCGACTGGATCTGTTGGACGCTGCCGCCCGAGAGGCCCGCCTCGTTGATCTTCCCCTGGATGACGTTCATCGTCTCGTCGCGCGTCTCCTGCGTGACACCCGACCGAACCTCCGCGTACTCGTAGCCCGCGGCGTCCATTGCCGTGCGGAACTGGGACTCCGTCACGGACGGCTTCGTCACCTCGACCGCGCCCTCTTCCGGAACGACGCCGACGTTTCGGACGGAGGCGTTGTCCAGTTCGGCCGCGACCGCGTCCGCGACGCTCTCGGGCGTGTCACCGTCGAACGCGACATCCGTCGCGGTGTATCCCGAAAGCGGCGCGCGGACCCGCGTCCCGCCCGCCAGATCGAGGCCGTACTGGAGGTTCGTGACCCCCTGCTGGGCCTCGCTGACGTTCTCCCCGGGCGCCGGCTCCGGCCCGAACCCGGGAGCGAAGAGCGCCACGGACGACCCGATCACGACGACGACGAGCAGCAGGATTCGCCAGTTCTTCTTGATCGGTTCGAGCATTACCGCGCCACCCCCTCGAACTTGTACCAGCGAAGCAGCGAGACGTTCATCAGGTACGTGTTCATCAGGTCGGCGCAGAGCCCGACCGCGAGGATGATCCCGATGTCACGGAGCAGCCCCACCCCGAACACCGAGGCGCCGATCGCCATCACGACCATCGCGGCGATGGAAGTGAGCGTCATCGTCACCCCGGTCCGCATCGCGCGGCTCACGGACTCGTAGAACTCGCCGGTCCGTCGCAGCACGGAGTCGTTCAACAGGATGTCCGAGTCGACGCTGTATCCGATGATCATCAGCAGCGCCGCGATCGTTCCGAGCGTCATCTGGATGCCGAGGAGGTTCATCGCCGCGATCGGGATGACGAGGTCGGAGAACGCGGACGCGACGACCGCCAGCGAGGGGACGAACGTCCGGAACAGCGCGAACACGAGGACGCTCATCCCGAGGAACGCGATCGCCACGCCGATGATGGCGGTCCGCGCGGTGTCGCTCGCGAAGCTCGGCGACACCTGATCGACCGCGGTCGTGGTCAGTCCCGCCGCCTCCGCCTGGTCTTGGAGGTCGTTCGCGAGCCCCTCCGGATCGTCCTGTGACGCCTGGAACGTGACGACGACGACGTCGTCGCCGGGGATCGTTCGGACCGAGTCGGGCTCCCGCTCGAAGGCCGTTTGGATCTGCTGTTCGACGTCGCCGCTCGCGTCGTCCGCGACTCGCAGCTCGACGCCGCCGGTGAACTCCAGTCCCAGGTTCGCGGGCGCACCGGTGGCGACGACCCAGCCGCCGATGATCGCCAGCGCGAGGACCAGAAACGCGAGCGGCACCGCCGCGAGCTGCCGGTTCGAGTAGTCGGTGTAGTTGACTTCCGGCACCTCGATCGCTACCATAAATACCGCTTCCTCCGCGGGCGCGAATAAGCCTTCTTATCTGGTGGGCCGACGGCGGCGACCGAGGCTGTAACCCCCCGCGTTACGGGAGGTACCGCACGGCGACGACGCCCGGCTCCGATCGGATCTCGACGCGGTTCACGCCCAGTCGGGCGGCGCGCGAGAGCGTCCCCTCCCGGTCGTCGATCACGTCCGCGACCGCCGCCTCCGTCTCCGACTCCGGCGGGGTCAGCACGTGGACCTCGCCGACGCCCGCGCGCTCCTGCCGGGCGATCTCTCCCGTCGGGGTCTCCGCGGCGAGTTCGCGCTCGTGAACGGTCGGCGGCTCCGGGCTCTCCTCTATCGAGAGCGCGCGGCGCGCGTCGACCTCGACCACCTGATAGGTGACCTCCATCGGCGGGTCGGGGGCGACGGTCGCCTCGACGGCGTCGTCGACGTCGAGGCCGGGGTTCGAGCTCAGCGTGTGAACCTGTCCGTCGTGGACATCTTTCAGCACCGCCGAGTCGCTCTCGACGTGCGTGACGAGGAACGTGCTCTCCTTCTCGTCGGTCATTGTGCTCGGCTAGTCGCTCTGACGACTTCCGGCTTTCGAGCCGCGGCCGCGGGCCGTCGTTTCACGCCGGCCCGCCGGCGTCGCCCGACGCGTCGCCGTCGACGGCCGCGCCGTCGTCAGTCCCGCCGCGGAGTCGAAAGTGCGTCGCGAAGACGGCGAGCGCGGCCGCGACGGGCGGGACGAACCCCGCCAGCTGCGGGAGCGCGTACAGCGCGTTGACGAGGACGGAGCCGCTCGGGTCTCGGAGCCCCTCGGGCGCCGAGATGACCATTCCGAGGTACAACGAGAGCAGGAACAGGAAGCCGGCGACTCCCATCCACCGGTCGTACGTGGCCGCGACCCGGTCGCCGCGGCGGTGGCGCCGGGCGACGAACAGTATCGGCGCGAGCAGCGGGCCGACGGCGCCGAGCCCGGCGACCACGAACAGCGACCGCGAGAACAGGAACGTCCCCCCTTGCGCCGACACGGTCTCGCCCATCCAGACGACCAGGGCGAGAGTGACGACGAGCGCGACGAACCCGGCCGCCAGCGCGCCGAGCGCGGCGTACGCCCGCATCGTCCAGGACTCGGTCGCGCGGAACGCGTACGGGATCGCGCCGAACACCCCGCGGTAGGCGTCTGCCATCGACTCCGATAGGGGCGTCAGCGAATTAAACCCCTCGTCGTCGGGAAACCATTTATACGCGCGACCGGATCCCCCTGACGTGGGTCTCTACGACACGTATCTCGCGACGCGCCACCGTCTCCACGACGCCGAGCCGCCGGCGCACGTCGCCCTCGTCCTCACGGAGCGGGACCTCCTCGCCGACGGCGCGTTCGACACGCTGTCGTCGGCCATCGGCTGGGCGTTCGAGTACGGCGCGGAGCGCGTCACTGTCTCCGTCTCCGTCCTCGACGGGGCCGTGGCTCCGACGCTGATCCGCGAGCTCCGCCGGCTCGATGTCCCCGCGGAGACGGTGGTCCGCGGCCCAGACGCCGACGCGCCGGGGGAAGCGGGAAGCGACCTCGGCGGCGACTCCGCCGCGGGCGACACCGACGCGCCGGTCCGGATACTGGTCGGCCTCGGCGGTAAGGCGGAGTTCGCCGGCGCCGTCCGCGAACTGGCGAACGACGTCGCGGCCGGCGAGATCACGCCGGACGCCATCGACGAGGCCGACGTCTCGGAGCGGCTGCTATTCCCCGAAGAGCCCGACTTGGTCATCAAGACGGGCGCCGAGCGGCTCTCCGACTTCGCAATCTGGCAGTCCGTGTACGCCGAGCTCTACTTCACCGACGTGAACTGGCGCGACTTCCGCAGGCGAGAGTATCTCCGCGCGGTCTTGGACTTCCAGGACCGACAGCGCCGGTTCGGCCGCTGACGCGCTCGGACCGCGGCCGTCGAGTTCCGCTACCAGACGAACGCGAAGAGCGCGGTGAACGTCACCAGCGCGCCCACCGTCGAGAGGATCGGCACGACGTTCTGCATCAGCACGACGCGCGCGCTCGTTCCCGGGTTGAACAGGTCCGACGCCGAGGGGACGTCGCTCGCGTCGCCCTCCCCGATCGCCGGCATCTCGTCGGCCGTCAGCGCCCCGACGGAGACCGTCGGTTCCTTCTCGCCTTTGATCCCCTGTCGGACGGTCACCGTGCGGGTCGCGCGCCCCCAGCCGAGCCCGACGATCGACATGGTCGCGATGATGACGAACGACGCCGGAATGCCGACCGCGGAGAGGCTGATCACGATCCCGGAGGAGACGACCGCGACGACGATGGCGGCCGTCAGCGGGAGGTCGGTGATGTCGTTGCCGAGCGTGTCGAGCGTCCGTCGGGCGATGGTGAACGCGCCGACCGCGACGGCGGCGCTGCCGAGGAGGATCATCGGCGTCATCTCCACGCCGTCCAGCGCGACCAGCGGCGCGATGGCGTTCGCGATGTTCGAGGTGCCCGAGGAGAACGCCATCAGGCAGCCGATCGCGATGACGACGACTCCTCCCGTCAGCTCGCGTCGGGTCGTGTTCGGGCCGAGGGTCGGGCGCGGTATCGGCCCCGACCGGTCGAACTCGAACAGCGCACCCTCCGTGCTTTCGATCGCCACCCAGCGGTCGATCGCCGAGTAGAAGTAGCGGCCGACGACGCCCGAGACCCAGAACCCGATGATCGGCGCGACGAGCCACCAGATCGCGATCTCGCCCATCACCGCCCAGTCGAGGGTGTTCGTCGCAATCCCAAGCCCGGCGATGGAGCCGACCGCCGTCATCGACGTCGACGCCGGGACGCCGGCGAAGTTGCCGACGAACAGCGCGCCGCCGATGAAAAAGAGGACGATGATGCTCGTCTCCAGCGTAAACACGTTCGCCCCGGTGACGAGGTCCTCGCCGAGCGTCGTGACGACGCGCTGGCCCAGTGTCCCCGCCCCGACGAAGAAGAACACCGACATCAGCCCCGCCGCGCCGGCCTTCGATAGCACGTCCGCGCCGACCGCGGGCCCGAACGCCGGTCCCGTCGTCGCCCCGCCGATGTTGTATCCGACGAACGCCGCCACCGCGACGCCGACGAGAAGAAGAGCTTCGACCATATACGAGAACAGACGACGCACGCGCTGTTAAACGGACGGGGTCCGTCCGCGTCGGCACCGGCCCCCTGCCCTCGCGTCGCCGCCGACCCCTGACACGAGTGCGACGCGGCGGACGGCTACCCGCCCAGGAAGTCCTGTCGCACGCCCTCGTCCGCGAGCAGTACGTCGCCGCGGTCGGTGTAGCGGTTCTCGCCGTTCACCAGCACGTACCCGCGGTCGCAGCGGCGCAGCGCCTCTTTCGCGTTCTGCTCGACCATCAGCACCGCCGTCCCCCCATCGTTGATCCTGTCGATCCGGTCGAACATGTCGGAGACGAGGTCCGGGGCGAGGCCGGCCGAGGGCTCGTCGAGCAGCAGGAGGTCGGGGTCGAGCATGAGCGCTCGCCCCATCGCGACCATCTGCCGTTGCCCGCCGGAGAGGGTTCCGGCCTTCTGCTCGCTGCGCTCCCTGAGGATCGGGAAGCGGTCGTAGATCGTCTCGATCTGGTCTTCAGGCACCTCGTCGAGGATGTACGCGCCCATTTCGAGGTTCTCGCGGACGCTGAGTCCGGGAAAGACGTTGTCGTTCTGCGGGACGAAGCCGACCCCCTCGCGGATGATCTGTTCGGGCGCCAGCCCGTGGATCGGCTCCCCCTCGAACTCGACGGTCCCGCCCATGTGGGTCGTGAGCCCGAAGACGGTCTTCATCACCGTCGACTTCCCGGCGCCGTTCGGCCCGACGACGGTCACGTACTCCCCGTCGGCCACGTCGAGGACCACGTCGGAGAGGATCTGGAGGTCGCCGTACCCGGCGTCGAGGTCGCGCAGGCGAAGGATCGCGTCGCCGTCGATCGCGTGGTCGGTGCCGGCGGTGGCAGTCGCGTCCGAATCGCCGGCTTCGCTCGCTTCCGTCTCGGCGGCTGTCGTCTCCGCGTCGTCCGCCGCTGCGTCGGCCGTCATAGCTCCTCACCCAGGTACGCCTCGATGACCCGCTCGTCGTTCCGTATCTCGTCGCCGGTTCCCTCGGCGAGCACGCTGCCCTGATGCATGACGATGACGCGTTCGCAGTTCTCCATGATGATGTCCATGTCGTGCTCGACGAGTAGGAAGGTGTAGCCGTCCGCGCGCAGGTCGTGGATCCGGTCGAGGAGCTTCTCCTCTAAGGTCGGGTTGACCCCGGCGAGCGGCTCGTCGAGCAGCACCATCTCGGGGTCGGTCATCAGCGCCCGGGCCATCTCCAGCAGCTTCCGCTGTCCGCCGGAGAGGTTCCCCGCGTGTTCGTGCGCGAGGTGATCGATCTCGAAGAACTCCAGCGTCTCCCACGCCCGCTCGCGGAGCGCGGTCTCCTCCTCGACGACGGCGCCGCGGAGCCCGGGCGTCACCGCGCGGATCGCGGACTCGCCGAGCTGCCCCTGCGGCGCGAGCATGAGGTTCTCCAAGACGGTCATCTCGGAGAGCTCGCGGGCGATCTGGAACGTCCGAACCAGCCCCTCCCGCGCGATCTGGTGCGGTTTGAGGCCGGTGATCTCCTCGCCCTCGAAGTACACCGACCCGCCGGTCGGCTCGTGGACGCCGGTGATACAGTTGAATGTCGTTGACTTGCCTGCGCCGTTCGGCCCGATGAGCCCGGTCAGCGAGCCGGAATCGACCTCGAAGGAGGCGCCGTCGACGGCGGTGACGCCGCCGAAGCGCTTGACTAACCCCTCCACGCGGAGCGGGGGCGTCCCCGAGGGAGACCCCGACGGGACGTGTTTCGCCGCCTCCTCCACCTCGCTGTCGTTCGCCTCGGGCTCGCCGATCGTTCCGTCCGCCGTCGCGGTGACGGGGTCGGTGGCGGCGACGTCTCCCGGGTTGGGCGCGTCCGCGTCGGTCTCGGCGGAGTCGCTCGGGTCGGGAGCGTCGCTACTCATCGCTCTCACCTCCGGCGGGCCGCTCGGAGAGGTCGACGGCCGCGGCCGTCTCGATCCGGTCGCCGAGGATCCCCTCGGGCCGTCGGTGGATGATGAACACCAGCACCAGCCCGAGGAAGACGAACTGGAGCGGCGCGACGTTCTCGGTCGCGTACGCGAGGAACGTCACCGGGTCCAGCGAGGCGACCGCGTCGGCGAACGACGGCGGCGTCTGCGCGTCGATGAGTCCCCGGACCGTCCCGCCGACGCGGCGGGGCCCCTCGAACAGTACCGCCGCGAAGACGATCCCGCCGAGGACGGAGCCGGTGTTCGACCCCGACCCGCCGATTATCACCGCGATGAACACGTAGAAGGTGAGGAGCGGCCGGAACTGCGGCGTCGGCGAGACGTTGCCCTGGCTGCCGAACCAGAGGATGCCAGCGAGCCCCATCAGCGCGCAGCCGATGACGAACACCTTGATCTTCACGAGGTTCACGTCCTTGCCGAGCGAGTCGGCGACGAGCTCGTCCTCCCGGATCGCCTTCATTGTCCGGCCGAACGGCGAGCGGCCGAGGCGTTCGAGCAGGAGGTAGAAGCCGACGAGGAAGGCGGCGAGGACGGCGATGTACCCCCACCCGATGAGGATCGGCTGCGAGATGCCGAGGCCATCGCTCCCGAAGACGCCGAAGACGAGGTCGCCGAACGCGGTCGGCGTCCCCGCCTGCCCGTCGACGAGGAACAGGTCGCGGACCGGGTTGTCCGGCATCCCCATCCCGCGACCCCCGCCCGTTCCGGCGCCGATCGTGTCGCGCAGGAAGTTGTCGAAGGCGCTCGACTGGAGCGACAGGCGGACGATTTCCGAGAGGCCGAGCGTCACGATGGCGAGGTAGTCGGCCTTGAGTCGCAGCGCCGGCAGGGCGGCGACCCCGCCGAGCAGCGCCGCCATGCCCATTCCGGCGACGATGCCGACCGGGAGCGGCAGTCCGAGCCCGGGCGGCCCGAAGGCGGGGTCCGGCGAACGGACGACCATTCCCATCGTGTACACGCCGACGGCCATGAACCCGGCGACGCCGATGTTGAAGAGGCCGGTGTACCCCCACTGGAGGTTCAACGCGAGCGCGGTGAGCGCGTAGACGAGCCCGAGGAACGTCAGCGTCTCTAGGAGTCCGACGACGCTGTTGAGCCCGTCGGTGAACGTCAGCAGCGTCGCCGCGGCGTAGATCGCGAGCAGCGTCCCGACCACGAGCCCGAGGTCGCTCTCGCGGGCGGCCTCGACCAGCGCCGCCGTCGCGCTCTCGGGCGCCTCCGACCCGCCCGCGGACGGCCCGGAGGCGGAGCCGCCGGGTGCGTCGGCGTCGCTCATGCGGTCGTCACCCCGCCGAACAGTCCCTCTGGGCGCAACAACAGCATCAGGATCATCACGGCGAACGCGGCGGCCTGGTTGAAGTCGGAGGGGATCCAGATCGTCGAGGTGGTGAACACGACGCCGATGACGAGGCCGCCGACGATGGCGCCGTACACCGAGCCGATCCCCCCGAGGATCACGGCCGCGAAGATGAGGAGCAGGAGGAGCCAGCCGAAGTCGAACTGGATCGTCCCGCGGAGCAGCACGTAGAGGTAGCCGGACGCCCCCGCGAGCCCGCCGCCGATGATCCACGTGGCGGTGACGACGCGCTCGGCCGGGATGCCGGTGATGAGCGCGAGGTCCTTGTTGTCGGCCATCGCCCGCATCGCGGTGCCGAGCTTCGTGTGCTGGAGCATGCCGTGCATCGCGAGCATCAGTCCGACCGCGGCCACGAGGATGGTGAGCTCGTGCGCGTTCACCGAGAGCCCGAGCGGGTCGAACGCGAGGTTCGACGCGTCGACGCTGGCGGTCACGCCGCGCCGGTCGGAGCCGTACCCGAACTGGAGCAGGTAACGGACGATGAGCGCTGCGCCGATAGAGGCGATGAGCAGGGAGATCCCGTCGCGATCCCGCATCGGCTTGTAGAACGCGCGGTCGAGCGCCACCGCGAGCAGCGCCGTGACGACGAACGCCGCGACCAGTCCGACGAGGATCGCGCCCGGCGTCGTGAGGATGTGCGCGCCGATGTCGCCCGGCGAGGCGTTCCCGGCGTCGCGGACCGTCAGGAGCGCGCGGACCGGGATGTCGCCGAGGCCGGCGATCAGGAACGCGACGCCCCACCCGGAGAACGCGCCGACGCTGACGAGGTCACCGTGCGAGAAGTTTGCGAACGAGAGGATGCTGTACGTCATCGAGAGGCCGATCCCCGCGAGCCCGATCACGAGGCCGATCACGACCCCGTTCCAGAGGTTCGAGCCGAGCCGGTCGACGGAGAGCGACCCTCCTATCGGGCCGAGGCCGACACCCGCGAGCTTCGCCGCGAGGTCGACGAGGAGCAGGCCCGCAAGGAGGACGACGAAGAGAAGCCCCGGCCGAGCCCGCGCCGCGTCGACGATCGACGAGTCAGTTGTTCCCATGTGTACGTCTCACTGACACAGGGTGGGTCACCGAGCGGTAAATAACTCGCTGTTCGGACAAACATCGATACCTCGAAAGCGCCTGACAGCTGTCACCCCCCACCGCGTCCCGAACGCGGCCTCAGTCGCCGCCCGCGGCCCGCGCCCGACGCCGCGCCGCCTCCGGCGAGCGGCCCTCGCGCAACAGCGCCTCGACGAACAGCTCGCCGGCCTTGTACGACGACCGGACCATCGCGCCCGACGCGCAGTAGAGGAAGTCGAACTCCTCCTCGGCGACCCGCCGCCACGTCTCGAAGATGTCGGGGTGGACGTACTCGAACACGTCGAGGTGCGAGCGCGAGGGCTGGAGGTACTGGCCGAAGGTGACCACGTCGACGCCGACCTCGCGGAGGTCGCCGAGCGTCCGGTACACCTCGTGGTCGTACTCGCCGACGCCGAGCATGAGGCTCGTCTTGGTGTGGATGTCGGACCTCTTGTCGACCCGATCGAGGACGGCGAGCGACTGCTCGTAGTTCGCGCGGCGGTCCCGGACCGGCCACTGGAGGCGCTCGACCGTCTCGACGTTGTGGGCGATCACGTCCGGCCCGGCGTCGATGATGCGATCGATCGCTTCCGGGTCGCCCTGGAAGTCCGGGATGAGCGTCTCGACGAGGATCTCGGGGTCGCGGCGCTTGATCGCCCGGATCGTCTCGGCGAAGTGCGCCGACCCGCCGTCGGCGAGGTCGTCGCGGTCGACGGACGTGAGGACGACGTAGTCTAACCCGATCTCCGCGACCGCGTCCGCGACGTTGGTGGGCTCGTCCGGGTCGAGCGGCTCCATCCCGCCCGTCTCGACGTCGCAGAAGTTACAGCCGCGCGAGCAGCGGTCGCCCATCAGCATGAACGTCGCCGTGCCCGGGCCGTCGTTCCCCGACCAGCACTCGCCCATGTTCGGGCAGTTCGCCTCCTCGCAGACCGTGTGGAGGTCGTGCTCGCGGAGGGTGGACTTGATCTCCGTGAACCGACTCCCGGACGGCGGGCGCGACTTCAGCCAGTCCGGCTTCCGGCGGCCGCGTGACATGGATGATCCTTAGCGTCCGAGCGCAAAAGGATGCGGGTCGCCGAGGCGGCCCGGGGTCTCGCCGACCGCGGGTTCACGCCTCGGGACCGCCCCGGCTCACGCCTCCGGGACAAACACGTTCATCGACGGCGTCTGGATCCCTTGGAACTTGTTCTTCCAGTTGTACGCGATGTTCAGCACGCGCCGCCGGTCGCCCGGCGGTCCCGTCACCACGCTCACGGAGGTCCCGTCTTCCGGAATCTCGACGCGGGTGTCCCGCCAGTCGAACCCGGCGAGCAGTTCCGAGGGGTTCTCGACCGACACCGTCCCGCTGTTCCTGTTCACCTCGTAGAGGCGGTAGGCGTCGGCTTCGAGCAGCCGCTTGATCTCTTCAAGATCGTCGTCGAAGTGTGCTTCGAGCGCGTCGGCGGTGTGGTAGCCGCAGACGATCAGGTGCGCGAACGTCTCGACGTTGCGCGGGTTCTGCTCGGCCTCGCGGAGGTGGTCGAAGTACGCGAGTTTCTCCTCGCGGTCGAGGTCGAGGATCGCGTTGACGATCCGGGCCGCCTCGCGCTCTCCCTCCGTCGCGTCCGAGTCCGCGAGGACCTCGTCCGCCCGCGACCCCGTGTTCTGCCCCCGCGAGACGTCGAGGACGTTCTTGAGGTGTTTCGCGCGGTCGTACACCGCCGACTTGTACGACCAGTCGCGGACGTCGTCCGGGTAGCCGTCGAACTCGCGAAGGAGCGCCTCGCGGTCCTCGGGGAACCCGATCCCCTCGCGGAAGTCGCTCCACGCCGTCGCGTCCTCGAAGAGCCCGAACTGCGTCAGCGTGTCCTGCCCGAGGTTCGCCCGCGTGCCGCCGCTCGCGACGAACTTGGCCTCGACGAACGTCTCCCCGTCGGGCGACTCGACGATCAGATCGCCCAGCGAGTCGTAGGAGTTGCCGGCGTGGCGAACCGCGGTCAGGTCGGGGAAGTCGCTCCGGAGCCGGTCGGCGAGCGCCTCGCCGAGATCGGGTCGCCCCCGCTCTTCGAGGTCGGCGTCCGGCTCCGCGCCGTTCGCGAGCTGCGCCGTCAGCTTCTCCGTGGCCTCGACCCAGCCGCGCTCGTGTTTGCCCATGTGGCGTGTCGGTCGGCGACGGGAAATAAAGGAACTGCGTACTGGCGGCGAGCTCCCGACCGCCGTCGGTCGTCGGATAAACCGCGCCGCGAACGAGGTGCGTTTAATTCGGTCGCGTCCGAACGGCCGGCCAACGGCGTGTGTAAAAATGGATGAGGTCGCCCCCGGGCTCCTCGTGGGGACGATGTCGGACGCCGAAGACGAGTCGCTGCTCCGGCGCCGCGGCGTCGACGCCGTCGTGTCGCTGACGTACGACGACCCGGACACCGGCGCCGTCGCTCGCGTCGACGCGCCGATGACGGACGGGCCGCGAAACGAGTACGAGGCGTTCGCCGCCGCCGCGGAGACGGTCGTGGAGCGGCGCGAGGCCGGACAGCGCGTCCTGGTTCACTGCTCGGCCGGCGCCTCCCGCAGCCCGGCGGTCGCCGCGGCGGCGATGGCGCGACTGACGGACAGGGGCCTCGACGAGGCGTTCGAGCAGGTGCTCGCGCGGCGATCCGAAGTCGACCCGCACGACGCGCTGGTCCGGCGGGCGGCGACGTTCGTAACCGAAGGTAGCGAATGAGCGGCGAGGTCGCAGGAAGAGCCTAGGCCGAGATTTGAACTCGGGGTCTCGTCCTTACCAAGGACGCGCTTTACCGCTAAGCTACCCAGGCACGCACTCAGTTGTTGACCGGATTCGACTTTATGGGTTTCGATCCGCGGGCGCGACGTCCGGGAATCGGGACCGGTTCCGGCGTCGTCCCCGATCCGGTCACCGATCGGTCGCGCTGACGGCGCGATCCGAGATATCGGCGATACGGTCGGCGGTCGTCTCAGGTAGCGCCCGGCCCGCGGGCGGGAACTCGCCGTCGCAGTCGGCCGCGAGGTCGCGGGCGTACGCGAGGAGTTCCTCGGGCGGGTCGCCGCCGACCGCCGTGGTCCCGGCGACGACGGCGAGTTCCAGCGCGTCGACCTCCAGGTTGCGGTCGAGCCCGACCGCCGTCTCGGCGTCCGTCCCCTCGCGGTCGCGGAGCGTCTGGTCGCGGCCGAACGCGCGCACCACGTCGACCGCGGGGCGGGCGGCGTCGGTACACGCTAGGAGCGAGAAGCCGCGGGAGACGAGCACGTCGGCAGCGAGGATGTCCATGTCCGCGTCGATGTCGGCGGCGGTCGGCGCGGTCACCCACGGCTCCTCGCGGGCCACCGTACGGGTGAGCCGCAACCCCTCGTAGATGAGCTGTACGCCGGCGGCGCGATCGGTCACGTCGCCGAGCTCGACGTCGGGGTCGAGCGCGCGAGCGGTGACCAGCGCCAGCACGCCGGGGGTCACCGCCGCCTCGCCGATTCGCGCGTCGAGGGCCTCGCGGAGCTGTTCGGGCTCGACGTCCGCGAGCGCCTCGCGCGCGGCGTCACGCGCTCGCGCGGCATCGTCCATTGGTAACTGGTAGACGAGCGAAGGGCAAAGACCTTTGGAAACGAACGGGATTCCGTCCCGTGATCCGAACCCGAACCGACGGCGACGTGCGCGTCGTCACGCTCGACCGCCCCGAAGCGCGCAACGCGCTGCGCCCCGCCGACCTGACCGCCTTGCGCGAGGCCTTCGAACCGCCCGCGGCCGGCCCCCGGGCGCCGGTGACGTACCTCCGCGGCGCGGGCGACGCCTTCTGCGCCGGCGCCGACCTCGACGCGGTCGCGGCGCTCGACGACCCGGAGACGTTCGCGCGGCGGGGCCAGCGCGTGGCCGCCGCGATCGAGGACTCGCCGTCGGCCGTCGTCTGCGGGGTCGACGGTCCCGCCCGCGGCGGCGGCGTCGAACTGGCGCTGGCGGCGGACGTGCGCGTCGCGACGCCGCGGGCGACGTTCGCCGAGCCGGGGGTCTCCCTCGGTCTGTTCGGCGCGTGGGGCGGAACGGTGCGACTACCGCGGGTGATGGGCGAGGGGGAGGCGCTCGACGTCGCGCTCTCGGGACGGGTACTCGACGCAGAGGCCGCCCTCCGGACCGGGCTTGTCTCGCGCGTCGTCCACGACCCCAGATCGGTGGCCGACGAGATAGCGGCGGGCGAGGCCGACGCGCTGGCGGCGATCAAGCGCCGGCTCCGCGACCGTCGGGACGACGGGGCACAGGAGCGCGCGGAGGCCGCGGCGTTCGCCGACCTTCACGACGCCCACGCCGACGAGATCGCGCGACAGCGCGAGCGGTGAGGTGGCCGCCGCGGCGTCACCGCACCGTCCACGTCGCCCGGCAGTCTCGATCTCAAAGACTTAAGTGAGTCTCTAAACAAGAGACGAGTGCGAAGCACGCACCGGTAGTGTAGTGGTATCACGCAACCTTGCCATGGTTGCAACCCGAGTTCAAATCTCGGCCGGTGCACTTCCTGCGATCGTGCCCCGGCCTGACTCCCGCTCGCTTCATTTGCGGGAGTCCCGGCCGGTGTATTTTCTGAGCGAAGCGAGGAAACTACCGAGAGAGATTTGAATGCTATCAGTTGCGGTTCAACTCTCTTAGAACCGGCCGGCGCGGTTCACGTGCGAAAAACCGGAACGGGTCTCCGTCGAGGTTCCTACTGGTTCAGCACGCTCGACCACTGGCTGGTGTACGTCGCCTGGTTCGGCTCGAACGAGACGCGCTCGGTAATCGTCCCGTCGCGCTCCTCGAAGGCGTTCACGTACGACTCCTCCAGCGACTGGCCGTAGGCGTCGTTGAGGTACAGCGTCCCCGAACTCGCCGCGCCGACCGTGTCGCTGACGGCGAGGTCGGCCATCGCGGGCCCCTGAAGCAGGTCGGAGGGCGCGGTCCGGAAGATGTAGTCGTTGTCCTCCAGATCGGTCACGTTCGGGTCGGTCGAGGACGGCGAGATGCCGACGACGCCGTTCGGGATGAACACCTGGTCCGAGACCTGGAGGTTAACGTTCGACGACGCCGGGCCCACGACGGCGCCGTAGCCCGCGTTGACGATGGCGTTCGCGCCCGAGATACCGGCCTGCGGGTCCGTCTGCGTGTCCTCAACTCGGGTCTCGACGTCGACGTTGATCCCCGCGTCGTTGACCTGCGTCGCCGCGAGCAGGGCGCCGTCGCGGATCGGGACGCCGAGCGGACCGAGATCACCCGTCTCCGGCATCAACACGCCGATTCGCGCGGTGAACGAGTCGACGCCGACCGGGTCCGCGGCGGTCGCGTTCCGGTCCTCCTCGGAGAGTTCGTTGCCGAACTCGACGGTGTCGAGGGTGACGAGTTCGCCGTCTTGGAAGTCGACGATGTCGTACGCGGCGGTGGCGATATCGCCGTTGACGTCGAAGTTGACGCCCGAGGACGCGCCCACGTAGTGGACCGGATCGCCGGCGGCGACCGTCTCGACGGCCTCGGGGAGGTCCGCGGGGCCGAACTCGTCGCCGCCGGGATTAGCGACGGTCCGGACGCGGTCGCGGATCGCCTCGCCGCTGTTCTCGCCCGCGGCGGTCGCCGCGAGGATCTCGACCGCCATCGCGTCGTACGCCTGCGCCGTGAACACGCCCGGCTCCTCGCCGTACTCCTCCTGATACGACTCGGTGAAGAACTCCGCGCCGGGACCGCCGGCCGAGGGCGCGGTGCCGATGACGTTGTTCATGTCGTTGTCGACCTCGCCGGGCAGGTCGCTGTCGATCAGCCCGTCGGGGACGATGATGTCGAGGTCGGGCGCGCTGTCGGCGAAGTCCGAGTAGAAGTCGCGGAACAGCTGGATACCGGACTGCGGGAACCCGACGACCATCACGGCGTCCGGGACGTTGCTCTGGTCGCCGCCGTCGGACCCGTCGGAGCCGTCGTCCCCGTCCATCCCGTCGCCGCCGTCGTCTCCGTCGGACCCGTCGCCGCTCTCCGTCGAGCAACCGGCGAGCCCCGCGATGCCGACCGCGCCGGCGCCCTTGAGTACGTCGCGTCGCTGGATTCTTCGCTTCATCCTGCGAGCGAATACCATGCGAGCCATTATAAGTGTATCCACGACCACAAATACCACACCCGCGAACTCCCCGGATTCAGACGGCTCCTCTCGCGGTCTGGGAGGCTTACGGTGCGTCTCGGGCTGGACCGGCGGCGACCGGAAACGCGGGTCGTTCCCGCTCGCTGATAGGTGGTCGGGGGCGCCTGACGGAACGCGAACGGGACGCCCCGTCGAACCGGGATCGGCCGCCGTGGCGACGGGGACTCGACCGCACCTCGCCGCCACCCGTCGGCTCAGTACCCCTGCGCGTTCCCGTCCTTCCGGGGTTCGGTGGCGGCCGAGAGGACCCCGTCGCGGTTGCGAGCGATCTGCGCGCCGCCGAACATGACCGGCGAAAGCGTCCGCACGTCGTGATCCTTCCGGACCAGTTTGGCTGCGGCGTCGTCGTCGAAGTGAGGTTCGAGCGCGAGTTCGCCGCCCTCGCGGTAGCGCCACCGCGGCTCGTCGAGCGCGCGCTGGAGGGGCATATCGTAGTCGACCAGATTCGAGATCACCTGGACGTGGCCCTGCGGCTGCATGTACCCGCCCATCACGCCGAACGCCGCCCAGTCGTCCTCGTCGAACCGGACCACGCCAGGGATGAGGGTGTGGAAGGGGCGCTTGCCTGGTTCGAGGCTGTTCGGGTGGTCCGGGTCGAGCGAGAACGAGGCCCCGCGGTTCTGGAGGGCGATGCCGGTGTCGCCCGCGACGAGCCCGGAGCCGAAGCCGGCGAACCGCGAGTTGATGTAGGAGACGACGTTCCCGGCGTCGTCGGCGACCGTGAGCAGCACGGTGTCGGCGTCCTCCGCGTTCGCGTTCGGCACCCCGAAGGAGACGTCGTGCGAGGCGGTCTCGCCGACGCGGGCGGCGCGCTCGGCGGCCCAGTCGGCCGACGCGAGCGGGGGGATCTCCTCGTACTCCGGGTCGGTGATGTAGCGGTGGCCGTCGTGGAAGGCTCGCTTCAATGCCTCGGCGAAGTAGTGGATGCGCTCGGGAGAGTCGTAGTCGTGCTCGCCCGCGCCCAGTTCGGCGGCGACGTTGAGCGCCTCCAGCGCGATGAGCCCCTGATTGTTCGGCGGTAGCTCGTACACCTCGGCGCCGTTGTACGTCGTCGACATCGGCTCCGGCCACTCGACCTCGAACTCGGCGAGGTCGTCGACGGTCATGAACCCGCCCTGCGACTGGACCTCGTCGGCGATCGCCTCGGCGATCTCGCCCTCGTAGACGGCGTCCGCGCCCTCCTCTGCGATCGTCTCCATCGACTCGCCGAGCCGCGGGAGCGTCACCGTCTGGCCGACGGCCGGCGGCTCGCCGTCGAACAGGAACGCCTCGCGGGCATGGTCGTCGGTGAACAGCGCGTCGGCGCTCGCCCAGTAGGAGGCGATCACCTCGGACACCGGGTACCCCTCGGTCGCGTACCGGATCGCCGGTGCGAGCGCGTCGGCGAGCGTGAGCCGACCCAGCTTCTCAACGGTCGCCTCCCAGCCGCGGGCCGTCCCCGGGACGGTGACCGCGTGCGGCCCGTAGAACGGCATCTCGGCCTCGCCGGCGTCGTCGACCGCGTAGCCGCCGTCGTCCGGGTAGTAGGAGTCGGCGTCGTCGTCCTCGGCGAGCGCCGCCCGCACACTTTCGATCGTCGCGTCGGCGGGCGCGCCGCCGCAGGAGCGCATCGCGCCGACCTCGCCGTCGGCGGTCCGGTACAGCGCGAACACGTCGCCGCCGAGCCCGGTTGAGGTCGGCTCGACGACGTTGAGCGCGGCGGCGGTCGCGACCGCCGCGTCGAACGCGTTGCCCCCCTCGCGTAACACCTCGATCCCCGCCTGGCTCGCGAGCGGCTGGCTTGTCGCCACCACGCCGCGCTCGCCGTACACGGTCGACCGCCGCGAGGTGAATCGGTCTAAGTCCGGATCCATACTCTCGATCCGGTCGCCCGGCACATAAACATCGATCCGGATCTATCCGGTCTGTTCGCTCCCGACCGAACGATCTGCCACCGGAAGGCGGGGCTCGGTCGCGCTTCGCCAGACAATAGTGAACGATCATGTCAATACGTCCAATTGTCACCGAATCGGTCAATTACTGTACGGATGACGACCTGATGTACTGAATAGAATAGTTTTTAACGACCGACGTGTACGTGTTGGTATGTCTCACTCTGACAACGGACAGACAAAATCGGCAGCGACTCGCCGACGGGTTCTCGCCGCAATGGGCGGTGCGAGCGTCGTCGGCCTCGCAGGTTGTGTCGGCGGCGACGGCGGCGACGGGTCCGACGGCGGCGACGGCACGAACGAGTTCGTCGCGTCGGCGGCTGCGAACCCGGGCACGTTCGACCCGACGATCATCACGGACGCGACCTCCAACTCCGTCGTCGGCACCATGGCCTACGAGCGGTTGGTCGCGCTGACGTTCGACTACTCCGAGTTCCGGGGCGAACTCGCCTCCAGCTACGAGCAGGTCGACGACACCACGTTCCGGTTCCAGCTCCGCGAGGGGGTCACGTTCCATAACGGCGACGAGTTCACCGCCGAGGACGTTCAGTTCTCCATCAACCGGACGAGCGGCACGACGAACGACGCCGATGTCTCCTTCATCGAGAACGTCGAGATACTCGGCGACTACGAGGTCGAAATCACCTCGACCGACCCGCACGCGCCGTTCTTGAACGACCTCGCCGCGGTCCCGATCCTCACGAGCAAGACCGACGCGATCAGCGAAAGCCCGGAACAGGACGACCACTCGTTCACCGAGCAGACCCTCGGTACCGGACCGTGGGAGCTGGAGGAGTTCTCGGCCGAGGACCGAGCCGTCCTCGTCCCCTACGACGACTACTGGTACGACGGCGACGACTACCCCGGCACGGCGCCGTGGGACCGGGTCACGATCCGGGTCATCCCAGAGCAGGTCTCGCAGGAGGAGGCGATGGCCGCCGGCGAGCTCGACATGATCGACAACGCGGCGCCCTTCGAGCTCGACCAGTGGGAGAACCAGACCGGCGAGGTCGTCACCGGCAGCGCCGTCGGGTTCGACTTCATCACCTATCCGGTCAACCAGAGCCCGTTCACCAACGAGAAGCTCCGCCGCGGGATGACCCGGTTACTCCCGAAGTCCGACGTCATCGAGGCCGTCTTCGGCGGCTATGCGACGGAGCTCGCCGGCCCGATCAGCCCCGGTCTCGGAGCGTTCTGGGACCCCGAGCACGAGCAGAACCTCCTCGACGAGTACGTCGGCCAGGACGAGGAGGAGGGCCTCCGGCTCATCGGCGAGGCGTTCGAGGAGGAGGGCATCGAGGCGCCGTTCGACGTCTCCTTCATCACCAACGTCAACCGGACCCGCGAGCGGTGGATGGAGATCATCCAGCAGACGATGGACGAGACCGAGTACTTCAACGCGGAGCTCGACGTCCGCGCCTTCGACGACCTCGTCCCGTTCCTGCTCGACCCCGAGGGCGCCGCGGCCAGCACCGACGTCGTCGGCATCGGCTGGACGGGCGGCTCCGACCCGGACGGCCACATCAACCAGCTGCTCCACTCCAGCCAGCACGTCCCCGACGGATTCAACTGGAACCTCTACGAGAACGAGGAGATGGACTCGCTGATCACCGAGGGGCAGACGACCCTCGGCGCCGAGGAGCGACTCCCGATCTACCAGGACATCCAAGAGCTCGTCGCGCAGGAGGTCCCGATGGCGAACATGTGGACCGGCGACGTGATCGACGTGCTCAACCCGGCCAACGTCGAGTCTGTCGACCAGTGGAGCCCGCACCCGAACGCGAGCAACCGGTACAACACGCTGTACAAGCCGCACCTCGACGAGATCGTGTACCCGGCGGAGTAACGGTCTCAAACATCCGATAGCGCCCTCAATTCACCCCGATGAGTCTCCAACGATTTGTCATTAAACGCAGCCTGATAACCATCCCGCTGCTGCTCGGGATATCCCTGCTCACCTTCGGGATGGTCCACGCCATTCCCGGCGACCCGATCGACTTCATCACGCTGTTCACGGAGCTCGATCCGCAGACGGAGATGGAGATCCGGGCCGAGTACGGCCTCGACCAGCCGGTGTACATCCAGTACATCGACTGGGTCACCAGCGCGGCGACCGGCGACTTCGGCCGGTCGATCATCACCCGCGACCCGGTGATAAACGAGATCATGGAGCGGCTCCCGTACACGCTCGTGATGGGGATCATGGCGTTCGGCGTCACGCTCGCCACGGCGATCCCGACCGGCGTGATCGCGGCGTACTACCGCAACACCAAGATCGATCAGGCCAGCCGCGTGTTCGCGCTGCTCGGGATCGCGATCCCGAACTTCCTGCTCGGCCTGCTGCTGCTCTTGATCTTCGCGAGCTGGCTCGACCTGTTCCCCATCCTGCCGCCCACCAGTAAGGGGATCCTCAGCTACGACATGCTGGTGTACACCCTGTTGCCGGCGATCACCATCGGGACCGGTTCCACGGCTCTGCTGATGCGACTGATGCGGTCCTCGATGGTGGAGGAACTCGACAAAGACTACGTCCGGACGGCGCGCGCGAAGGGGCTCCCGGAGCGGACGGTCGTCCGGAAACACGTCCTGCGGAACTCGCTGATCTCCGTCGTCACCGTGGCGGCGATCCAGGTCGCGTTCATCATCAGCGGCTCCGTCGTCGTCGAGATCGTCTTCTCGTATCCGGGTATCGGACGGCTGCTCGTCGATCGGGTGGGTAACCGCGACTTCCCGGTCATCCAGGCGATCGTCCTCCTGATCGGCGTCGCCGTGATACTCGCGAACTTCGTCGCCGACGTGCTCTACGCGTACCTCGATCCCAGAATCCGATACTAGATAATGTCAAGCGAAACCTCACAGCGGACGACGGAACGCGGACGAATACGGGTCTCCGGCTTCGACGTCGAGCGCGTCGACTCCCGGGACCCGCTCTCCTCGTGGCAGCCCGACCTCCAGTCGGAGGAGGGGCGCGGTCGCCTCGAGTACGCGTGGATGCGGTTCAAACGGAACCGCCTCGCGCTGTTCGGTGCGGCCACAATCGTCTTCATGGTGCTGCTCGCGGTGTTCTCCCGTCCGATCCAGCTCCCGACTAGCTTCCCGGTGCTGGCCGGAGAGACGGTCCAGCCGTTCTCGCTCGCGCCGGCCGACCCCGCGAACCAAGACGTGATCACCGGGTACCGGGAGCCCACCCTGGAGAACCTCCTCACTTGGCCGCCCACCGGACTCTACCTGTTCGGCGCCGACTGGGCCGGCCGCGACATCCTCTCGCGGGTGATGTACGGCGGGCGCTGGAGCCTCTCGATCGGCTTCATCGCCGTCGCCATGGCCCTCCTCGTCGGGATCCCGCTCGGCTCGATCGCGGGGTACTACGGCGGCAAGATCGACGAGATCATCATGCGCCTCGTCGACCTGCTGTACGCGTTCCCGTTCATCGTGCTCGCGATCGCGGTCATCGCCGTCCTCGGTCGCGGCTACTGGGAGATGATCCTCGCCCTGGTCGTCGTCGGGTGGCTCCCGTACGCCCGCATCATCCGCGGCGAGATCCTGAGCGTGAAGGAGAACGAGTACGTCACCGCGGCGAAGGCGCTCGGCTCCCGCGACCGCTCGATCATCGCGCGGCACATCCTCCCGAACGCCATGGCGCCGGTGATCGTTCAGGCGACGCTCAGCATCGGCACCACGGTGCTCGTCGCCGCGGCGCTCGGGTTCATCGGGCTCGGCCTGTCCCCGGCGAGCGCGGAGTGGGGCGTCATGCTCAACGTCGAGCAGGACGCGATCGCCCGCGGCCGCTGGTGGGCCGGGCTGTTCCCGGGCCTCGCCATCTTCGTCTTCGTGATGGCGATCAACCTCGTCGGCGACGGCGTCCGCGACGCGTTCGACCCGCAGGGCGACCAGACCGACACCGACACCGGGGGGCTCCGCTGATGGCGATGCTCGAAGTCGAGGACCTCAACGTGCGGTTCTACACCGACGACGGGGTCGTCAAGGCGACGAACGACCTCTCGTACCGGATCGAGGCCGGCGAGCGGTTCGGCGTCGTCGGCGAGAGCGGGGCCGGGAAGAGCGTCACGAGCCTCGCGCTGATGCGCCTCATCGACGAGCCGGGCGTCATCGAGAGCGGCGAGATCCGGTTCAAGGGCCAGAACATCTTGGAGATGGATGAAGAGGAGATGCGCGAACTCCGCGGCAACGAGATCGCGATGATCTTCCAGGACGCCGGGACCGCGCTGAACCCGTCGTACACGGTGGGCGAGCAGATCTCGGAGGCGATCCGGTACCACATCGGGCTCGACGAGGAAGCGGCGCGCGAGCGCGCCATCGAGACGCTGGAGTCGGTCGGGATCCCCTCGGCCGCCGAGCGGTACAGCGACTACCCGCACGAGTTCTCCGGCGGGATGCAACAGCGCGTCGTGATCGCGATCGCGCTGTCGTGCGACCCCGACCTGATCATCGCCGACGAGCCGACCACCGCGCTCGACGTCACCATCGAGGCGCAGATCCTCGAACTGCTGGAGGAGGTCGCGACCGAGTTCGACACCGCCATCCAGCTCATCACCCACGACCTCGGCGTCGTCGCCGAGTTCTGTGACCGGGTCATGGTGATGTACGCCGGCCACCCGGTGGAGATGGCGCCGGTCGAGGACGTGTACTACGACCCGCAACACCCGTACACCGTCGGGCTGATGAGCTCCATCCCGCGTATCGGCGACGAGCGCGACCGGCTCCAGACGATCCCGGGCCGGATGCCGGACCTGATCGAGATGCCGCCGGGCTGTAACTTCCACCCCCGGTGTCCGTACGCCGAGGAGTCGTGTACCCGCATGGAGCCCCAGCTCGTCGACGTCGAGACGGGAGAGCCCGCGGACCCGATCAACAGCGACGCGCAGAGCGCCGCGTGTCTCGCACACACCGGCGAACTCACCGGCGAACTCGACTACGAGGTGACCGTCCGCGGCGAGGACGACCCGGTCGGGTCGGGCGACGCGGCGAGCTCAGCGGGGGTGAGCGACCGATGAGCGGCTCCGAGCCGCTCCTCCGCGTCGAGGGGCTCGAGAAGTACTACGAGTCCGAGAGCGACTTCATCGACCGGCTCCTCGGCCGACAAAAGAAGGTGAAGGCGGTCGACGGGGTCTCCTTCGAGATCGAAGCGGGAGAGACGCTGGGGCTGGTCGGCGAGAGCGGCTGCGGGAAGAGCAGCATCGGCCGGTCGATCCTCCAGCTCCGCGAGCCGACCGCCGGCTCCGTGTACTTCAAGGGCGAGGACATCACGACGTTCTCCGACAGGGAGCTCCGGGATCTGCGAAAAGAGATGCAGATAATCTTCCAGAACCCGCAGTCGAGCCTCAACCCGCGGCTGACGGTGAACGACATCATCGGAGAGGCGCTCGACATCCACGGGATCGAGGGGGGTGTCTCCCGCGACGCCCGGATCAAGGAACTGCTCGACCGCGTCGGGCTCAACGCGAGCCACGCCAACCGGTACCCGCACGAGTTCTCCGGCGGACAGCTCCAGCGGATCGGGATCGCCCGCGCGCTCGCCGTGGACCCCGACTTCATCGTCTGCGACGAGCCCGTCTCGGCGCTCGACGTGTCGGTTCAGGCCCAGATCCTCAACCTGTTGGAGGACCTCCAAGACGAGCTTGGGATCGCGTACCTGTTCATCGCGCACGACCTCTCCGTCGTCGAGCACATCGCCGACGAGATCGCCGTCATGTACCTCGGCAAGATGGCTGAGATCGGCACGCCAGAGGAGCTGTTCGCGCCGCCGCAACACCCGTACACCGAGGCGCTGCTGTCGGCGATCCCGGAGCCGGACCCGCTGTGGGAGGGCGACCGGATCCTGCTGGAGGGGTCGGTTCCCTCCCCGATCGATCCCCCGTCCGGCTGTAAGTTCCACACGCGGTGTCCCCGCGTCATCCCGCCCTCGGACTACGAGTTCGAGCAGGCGGAGTGGCGCGCGGTCATGTCGCTCCGCCACCGCGCCCGCGAGGAGGACATCGCCGTCGAGACGTTCGACGCCGGCGAGAGCGCGCTGATGGAGGCGCTCCGCGAGGAGCTCGACCTCCCATCGACGCTGTCGGACCCGGAGGCAGAGGAAGTGGTCCAAGAGGCGCTCCGGCTAGTCGCCGACGAGGAGTTCGAGCACGCCGAGCGGGTGCTCGACGAGACGTTCGACACGCCCTGCTCGACGGACGAACCGGTGCTCCGCCAGACCGACGCGGGGCGCGTCGCGTGTCACCTCTTCGACCCGGCTTACGAAGCCGGGCCGACCGAGGGGGCGGCGCCCGACGACGGTACCGCCCCCGGCTCGGCCGCGAGCGGCGACGACTGACCCCGGTCCGTCGTCCCTCCCGCCCGGGAGCGGCCCCGACGACACGCTTATTCCTCCCGGCGGGAACCTCCACGCATGCCTCGCTCACGTCGGCGGGACGGCGTCGACCGCTCCGACGACGACCCGTTCCGGCCGAATGAGTCCGTCGAACGCCACCGCCCTCGGGCCGCCAAGACGCTCCCGGCGGCGACGCTCGCACGGTGGCTGCTCCCGGCGCGGCTTCACCGCTGGGCCGTCTCCGTCAGCGTCGACACGCCGGCGACCGTGTACGAAGCGGGCGAGCCGATCCCGGTGGCGATCGAGCTCCGGAACCCGCTTCCGGTCCCGGTAACCGTTCGGACGCGGTCCCCGGTCCCGTGGACGTGGCACGTCGACGGGCACCGCGACGCGTCACAGGTGTCCGAACCGCTCCCGGAGTCGGAAGCGCGGTTCACGCTCGACCGCGGGGAGCGGCGACGGTTCACCCGGCGGTGGCAGCAGAGCTTCCAGGTCTCGGAGACGGAGTGGCGGCCCGCCGACCGCGGGGAACACACGATCGGCGCCGGGCTCGCCGTGGACGACCCCGCCGGAAAAGGCGTCTACGACGAGACGACCGTCCGGATCGAGTGACCCGCGTCCGGGGCGCCGCAGGGCCTCACTCGTCGTCGCTCGGGATGTCGATCTCTTCCTGATGGTAACGCTCGGTCGCGAGCTCCGCGACCGCCCGGAGCGCCTCGGTGAGATCGTCCGATTCGTCGAGCGCGTATCGGTCGGGGTCGCGCCCCTCGGTCCGATCGATCTCCAGGATTCCGAACCGTTCGAGTCCGTCGAGCGCCTCGTGGACGACAGTCCGGTCGACGCCCGCGCCCTCGGCGATCCGATCGACCGGCAGCGGCTCGGACGCGTAAAATAGCGCCGCGACGACCCGCGCCCGCACTCGGTTCGTGAACAGGAGCGCGAGCCCGTTCTCCGCCACGAGCCGCGTGTACTCGTCGGTCGATTGCTCGTCCATACCCGCCGTTCACGAGCGAGCGGCATGACGGCTTCGGAACGGGCGAGTCCGCGGCGGCGCCCGCCGACCCCGCGTCACTCCTCGAACTCGGCGTAGTGACGCACAAGCCCGCACTCCGGACACATCACGGTCGTCAGCTCCTTGCGCTCGTTCATGCCGAGCTTCCCGAGGAGCCCTGACCGCTTCTCGCCGGTCCTGACGTGCGCGTTCCACGCGTCGCCCATGCTGAACTCGACCTCCTCCATCGTGACGCCACAGTCCGGACAGCGGTGGTCCATGGGGGTCGACTCGTGCGGCGACCTGAAAACGGTTCGTCCGCTCGGCGGCCGAGCGACGCTGTTCCCCGGGCGCCGAGCCACCCGGGTCGAGTGATCAGACTCTTTCGACGCCGGGGCGATCGGGCCGTAGGGATGACTCGCCGGGCCGACCTCGATCGCTTCTACGACCTGCTCGACGACCTCGCGCGCCGGGTCGGCGGACCGCGGAAGCTCAAGGAGTGTACCGGGTACATGGACTGGCCCGACCGGGGCGTCTACTTCTTCCTCGCCCCGGGCGAAACGCGCGCTTCGACCGACCAGTCACGCGTCACCCGCGTGGGGACGCACGCGGTGTCCGCGGGGAGCAGCACGACCCTCTGGGACAGAGTAAACTACCCTACCCTACTCCCTCGGCGCTCCGCGCCTCGGTCCTTGAGGGTAGGGCTTTGATGTGGACTCCCGGCAATCAGTCGCCAGCAATAGGCTGGTGACTCTCACCGTTCAACGTCCCACCAGTCACACGCACGTCTACTGGTGCGTCTCCGCTCCCCGACTTGGGCGAGGAACGG
>NZ_NHNZ01000004.1:0-20644 GCF_002727095.1 Halorubrum sp. C191
TAACGTTCAAAGCTGAGTTGGTAACTGCACCTCCTCACCGGCTGTTTGACTCTTCCCCAGTACCCGAATCACACCCGCTTCGGGATCCACGTCCGCCCATGTGACACCTGTCCGGCGCGAATCATTGGGATCACGGAGAAGTTCAGCGCTCCGCGCGCCAGAGTACGCGAATAGGTAGACGAGCGCTCGGTCCCGCGCTTCCTCTACAGCGTTGCTCCCTTGTTCGGAGATCGCGTCGTGTGCACGCTCATCCACGTACTGAACGAAGGCCGTTCGCTCCTGCGAACTCCAGAATTGCTGGCGATTACCGTTCGCGCCGAGCGACGCATCGGGCAATTCCTCCAGAGCCGGCTCGTGCTCGGCGGGGTTCTCTTCGCGGTATCCCCACTTTACGCAGTAGGTGAAAAACGCGCGGACAAGAGCGTAATATTGCTGGGCAGTCCGTCCTGTGATACCTGCCTCATCGTCCTGATCCGCGACGCGTGCGTCGGTTCGACGGTGAAGGTATTCGGCGTACTGCATCATTGTTCGTCGCGAGATGTCGCGTACGGTCTCGACGGAGTCGGGCGTCCAGTCGATGAACGCCGTGAGGACACGGTCGGCTTCGCGGGCGTAGTTCCCGCCGCCACCAGGCTTGGCTTTCTTCTGTACCCACTCCTCAACGGCTTTTTCCAGGGGTTTGTGGGCCTCTGTATCGGTTGACCGGCGTTCGGGCATTGGGATGGCTGATCCCAGGGCGCCGACCCACTAAAATCCACTTGTGCTTATTCGAGTAAGCGCAAGTGTAGTGGGAGAGGATATTAATCTCTAATATTGGAACGTACAGGGCTTCTACTATCAGAATCCCATCCTGTGTGTATGTGATAAACCATATAGCGGTATATAGAAAATCTTCGTTGGGAAGCACCTCAGGTAACACAACAGACGTTCCACAAATCGTTTAATAACCACTCTGTGTACAAAGAGCGCATAGATGGGAGAATCCGATAACGTCGAAGTGGTTCGCTCACTGTACGAACTTCTTGACCGCCGTGACATCGATGCGTACATGGAACGCTTCGCAGATGATGTCGTCTGGATCGAACCAGAGGGCAGCGAGTTCGGCGGGACCTATCATGGCAAGGAGACCGTTCGAGAGCTCATGACGTCAACGGTAGCCGAGTGGTGGGAGGAGTTCCACGTAGACATTGACCGGTTTATCGACGCTGGGGACACGGTTGTCGCAATCGGAACCGAACGGGGTGTCTACCGGGACACTGGCGCTGAAATGGCCGCGAAAGCAGCCCACGTCTACGACCTAGAGGACGGGAAAGTTGTCCGGATGGAAAGTTTCGTTGACAGTGCGAAAATGCAAGCGGCCGTCAATGCGGACACGACAGAATTGGATTAGCTCGGCGCAGAGGACGTAGCGACACTGTCGACATACCGTTCGAGACGATCGCGGAAGTAATCGTGATTCTGGCAGTCCTCAATTTCGCGGCGAGCGCGTGCCACGACGTCTTGGTAGAAGGCCTCGTCAGTCTGTAGTCGCTCTGCGAGCGCGATTGCTTTCGGGACATCGTGTGGTTCAACACTGAGGTCAGGGAAACACCGAGCTTGGAAGTCATTGTGGATGTTGCCGATACACGGAACACCCATACCAGCGAGGTCAGCTGCTGCCCGGCCTGCCGTTGCACGCATCGAAAGGATAACTGCGAAGTCGAAATCTGCGATTCGCTCGTACATACCTTCCTCGATGAACCCATCGACTGAGAGGAAGTCAAAGCGTTCCTCTAGCCCGTCAGTGTCGGGACGCTGTCGATCACGGATACCGATAATCTCGCCGGTATGCGGTGTTCCGTTCTTCCGGACTCGGTCAAGAACCCGTACATTTGAGTAAAAGTTCGCTAAATCAACGTTCCACGTCGCGATGCCGAGACAAGCAGCGTCTCGTCGGTCTTCACGCGGCAGTGGTTCATGCGGAAACTGGTTCTTGGGGACGGGCAGCGACATCTGGATGACGTTCGGTCGATGTGGAGCGATCCACTCCCGAAACTGCTCGTTAAACGCGATATAGCCGTCCAGTTTCTCGACTGTATCGAAATGTGCAGCCTGCATTGTTGAGGAGGTCTGCGCGAGGTCTTGGACCGCTTCCTCTTGGATTCCGATGAACGAGACATTGGGGCATTCGTCGAGAAGATAACGCAGGTAGTAATGATGCATCCAGAAGTGCGAGATACAGACAACGTCATAGTCGCCAATATCTACTTGCTCACCTGTCGCCAGCTCAACCTGGGTGGAGAATGACTCCGGCTCAGAAACGACGTAGCGCTCGTCGTAACAGGTTCCCGTCGGGTAGTGAATTGACGTTTGTAACACCTCCTCATCGCGTAGGTCGGAGTGTTTAAACTGGACTGAGTCGCCATCTGTTGTAACCGGCCACCCAACGTCGGCATCGAAGAGATCCCCAATAATCGATGTGTCGAAGTTGCTCGGTGCATCCGTATCAGGAACGTACCATTGATCCTGTAGAAACACCATCAGTATGTCGGTCATCGTGTCTCTGCAAGCATTCTCACCACCCTGGTTAATAGTTCATTCGTGACAATAGTGCTACAATAATAGTGATAGCATTTGGCTAGAAACCGACTATCCATCAATGGTCTCAGAACAACCGAATGTACTGTTAATCTCGGTAGATAGCCTCCGTGCAGACCAAACATCATTCTGCGGGGGGTATGAGGGAACAACACCATATCTCGACGAGCTAGCCACCGATTCAACAGTATTTCAACGAGCAATCACCCCCGCGACCTGGACGCTCCCCTCACACGCGTCGCTGTTTACCGGCTTATACCCACCAGAGCATGGTGTCTTCGACCGTGGTGACGCTCTCGGAGAAATCCAGACACTGGCAGAAATTCTCGCCGGACGTGACTACGAGACTCGCTCCTATGGTTATCTTGAATGGTTCCAACTAGGGGGAATTCTACGCGGATTCGACCACACAAACACCTCCCGACTCGGGAATTCCGACAGTGAGTCACTCTCAACCCGAGCTATAGACCGAGTACTTGATACCCTGGGCGACCGCCGCTGGCAGGTGCTAGAACTCGCACGAAGCTTATCCTTCTCTGGGTTCAATCGAGCTGACCACCGAACCGTCGATACTGTACTCGCCGACGCCACAGAAGTCAACGAGCCGTTTTGTTTCTTCGTGCATCTGAATACAGTCCACTGGCCGTATACCCCACCAACCCCCTACCATCGGCTATTTTCGGACATAAGCTGCCGTACACTCCTCGCTAACCGTTCGTACTGGCAACAGCGGATATTCTTCAACAGAGGAGCCGTAGCCTCCGGTGAAATCGAAGTCCCGAAGACAATACAACAGCAAATACGTGAACAGTACCGAGGTGCTATCCGGCAAGCCGACGATCAGATTCAGCGACTGCTCTCGGGACTCTCCGAGCACATTGACCTTGAGGAAACCCTGGTTGTCATTCTTGGCGACCATGGTGACAACATCGGCGAAGAAGGATTGTTTGGGCATCACTTCTCAGTCTCTGATTCTCTCATTCGAGTGCCACTCCTTGTGCACGACCCGACCGAAACGTTAGACACGGGGATACGCACTGATGTCGTCCAGACCCTCGATGTTTTCCAAACGCTAATGGATCTCCTAGACATTAACATCGATCGCTCACAGAGTACATCGCTACTCTCCCAAGAAGCACGCGAACACGCCTTCACATATTACGATCCGCCAAACTCGTTCGTCGACTATGTAACATCCCAATCACCGCGTGCAGCAGACCGAGCAACCCCCAAGTACAGTGCGTGGAATTCACCGGAAAAGAAGGTTATCTGGCTACCCGAAGAGGAGACCTATCAGGGAGCAAGTGATGGAGAGCTGAGGGAGACACTCCGGAACCACTACGCGGCACTCATTGAGAACGACCGCTACCATGATAGCGAAGGAGATGTCGCTCAGGCGGCAGTCAAGCGGCTAGAACAAATGGGATACCTGTGAACTGCCCGAGGAGTCAAGCCCCGGCGGGCTCGGCTGTCTCCATCTGTAGACGCGAAACGACCGACGGAAAAGGTGAAGTTGTGTACAGAGAACAGTAACCTGTCATGAGGATTGCTCTAATCACCGCACAGGATCCATTCACGGACACCGCCGGCGCAGAGCGGACACTCACACGCTGGCTCGAGTATCTTAGCAACCAGGGATGGGACGTCGACGTCATCACGTATGGTCCTCCAACGCAAGGAAATCAAGCAGACCCACCCTACAACGTGATGCGCTTAGACGATAAGGCACCACTCGGGACAATCGTAGACTATCTACAGACAGATCCGCCGGATGTCGTCCTCACACAGGGCGGATGGTCAGATATTGCGCTCTGGGCCTCCGATGAGTATGATGTCCCCTGTATACTGTGTGTGATGAGCAACTTCGAACTACAGATTACTTCCGGACTTGCTGCCGATGCAGAGCCAACACACATCATTGCGGTCTCGGATGAGTTCCGTGCTAGAGCAAAAGGCGTCTACAAGTGGACTCCTGCAACAACGATCTACCAACCTATCGACTTTGAGTACTATTCGATCACTGGTCAAGAGCGTGCGTGTTACACGATGATAAACCCCGTCGAAACTAAAGGCGGGAAAGTATTCCGCGAACTCGCACGCCAACGTCCGGAGGATTCCTTTTTAGCGAAAATGGGATGGAGCCACCAACGCACGGACGATAACTCCTTTAATCGGGATATCTATGATATCTTCTCACAATCTCTCGACTTCTACCTGCTTCCCCCCGACGAACCAGACCTAGACACTGTCAAAAACATCGAGTATGTCCAGGAAGGAGATATCCGAGAGATTTATCGGCGAACGAAAGTACTGCTGGTTCCCTCGCAGTGGGAGGAATCATTCGGGCGGGTTGTAATCGAAGCGATGCACAATGGAATTCCGGTTGTCGCAAGTAAAGTCGGCGGGCTACCGGAAGCGTGTGACGGAGCTGCAATTCTGGTTGAAGAATACGACTCAGTTGATGCCTGGTCGGCTGCTCTCGACAAACTCGGAGACGATGAGGTCTACGAGGAGTATGTCGCTCGTGGACAGAAACGAGCAGAGCAATACCGGAACAAGATGGACGCTCAATTAGAGACGTTCGCAGAGGTCGTCACGTCAGCAGCCAACTGACCCTCCTTCCAGGGGTGTAGTGGTGGATGGGGCCTGATAACGTAGCGAAGAGACGGAACACGTGCCGGAATAGGCACGGGCGAACTCCCTGTCCCACGGGAGTTGAGCGAACCTCAGTACTCTACAGCCTTCCCGTTGTTCGGAAGGTGTGACGGCAGCCATCGGGGGCCGTGGACGCCCTGACCGTGACCCACGACGCTGTTCGAGGTTATCAGACCGATGGTATCGTGGGAGTGTCTGACTAATCCACGGGAAGCCTCAGGGCTTGACTCCGAGGCGGTTCACTACGCCGAAACGATAAACTAGGTGTCTATCAGAGAGGATGGTAAATGACTGATGTCTTAATGGCGTTCCTATCGGATAATTCGTACACACCAGCGTCAGATGCGCCAGTGCCGTTCAGTAACGTCATGTATGGAGAGTTAGTTGACGCCGACATTGGATATCCAGTGTTGGCTGATGGAACTCCTGTCCAGACGGCGCACGTTGACCGGATGGATGAGGTGTTCGAAGCTGAACCAGCAGTTCCAACGAGTGCGATGCTCTCTGAGCGGTATTGTGCCACGCAATCGGCCGAGTACACTGGTGAAGTGAAACTAGAGTCTGGAGAGACAGTATCCATCTCAGACTACGATGTAGTGTTCGTTTCATTCCTCTGGATGTACTATGGGTATATCTGCTACCTTGATACCGAATATCCTGAGAATCCGATCGTCGGTATTCAAGAGGAATCAGTTCGAGACATAACAGCTTGTTCGGCTCAACTACAAGGATTACACCGCGAGGCGCTTGCAGCACTAGACGCAGTTGTGGCTATCAACGAACGCTATCGGGATTGGGTTGCGCCGTATACGGAGACGGTCAGTTATCTGCCGCTGCTTATTCCAGACGACCAGTTTGAGAGCGTCAATATGCAAACCCAAGCGACACGGAACGGTAGAACCGTTTGTGTCGGGATTGGAACCGCGAATATGGATTTCTCGAACCTCTACTCTAATCTCCTCGTCGTTAATCATCTCAGAAATGCGGGCCATGACCTTGATGCGGAAATTATCGGCCTCAAGCCGTATCAGAAGCGTCGCTTCGCACCGCTTGTAGAACAGTTCGATTTCCTGACTCCCACAGGATATATCGACGACGGATACTATGAGCACATTGCGGAGATGGATCTTGCGGTGTTACTCACAACGCGGGCAACGACAGGACGACCCGCATCCGAGTTTGCCGCTGTTGGCGTCCCCTGTATTGGAACACCTGAAAACACACACCAACGCCTCTGTTTCCCCAACCTGTGTGTCGAACCATTTGATTCAGATGCTGCGATAAGTCACGCCCAACGCCTGCTGACCGATCCAGATTTTTACCGTCGAACGGTTCAGTCAGGCCGTGATAACGTGCGTCGATTACAATCCAAAGAGGAGACTCGCGAATCACTCAACCAGCTAGTTAACACAATAACGTGAGTTCTCCTGTCTCACCGTCGGCGTCGCGACCAAGAAAGCGATAAACTTCTTATAGGCGGCTGTCATCTCCTGCGCTGTGCCATTTGACTTTGAAGGAAAAACGGCGATTGTGACAGGTGCAGGGTCTGGAATCGGCCGTGAGTCCGCACTCCGTTTTGCGGAAGGGGGAGCAAACGTCGTCGCAGCGGACATCGTAACTGAGGCAGTAGCAGAAACAGCCGAGCAAATCGAAGCTAAGGGGGGGACAGTTACAGTAGTTGAAGTTGACGTACAGGAACCGTCCGATGTTCGGTCGCTTGTCGAGACGACGCTCGACACGTACGGAAGCGTTGACATCGCCCACAATAATGCTGGCATTGAGGGGGATGATGGACTGGTAGAGGAGCAGACAGAGGCCAACTGGGAGCACGTTATCGATACTAATCTGAAGGGTGTCTGGGCGTGCCTGAAACACGAGCTCCCGGCGATGGCTGAGGGCGGGGGTGGTGCCGTAGTCAATACGTCGTCAATCTCCGGGATGACGGGCGCAGGAAGTACCCCGTATGTTGCAAGCAAACACGGCGTGATTGGTCTTACGCGCGCTACTGCGACTGAGTACGCACAACACGACATCCGCGTTAACGCTATCTGTCCAGGTGCGACCAATACATCCCTCGTCCGAAATGGTAACGGCGAAGTCCCGGAGGGGACCCAACAATATATCCAAGCAGTACCACTCCGACGACTCGGAGAGCCAAGTGAGATTGCGGATTCAGTAGCGTGGCTTTGTTCCGACCACGCCTCGTTCGTGACAGGAGGAGTCTATCCGGTTGATGGAGGGTATACAGCGCTCTGAGAGCTTGATAACTCGATAGTTAGACTGTCAAGTGGTATTATTATCCAGTGGGGGTAATCCCGCTCTATGGGCGGCTCAACATCAATTACGGATTTTCGCGATGGCGTGCAGATTCTTGATGCGACGCTTCGGGATGGAAGTTACGTCAACGACTTCAACTTCACGGCAGCGCAGACAAAGACCATCTGTCGAGCGCTGGAAGCAGCAGGGATTGATCTGATCGAAGTTGGGCACGGCGCAGGGATTGGTGCGGGCCGTTCACCCGCATTTGAAAGCGCAGCTGAGTCGGATGAAGACTACATGATTGCGGCGGCTGAAGCATGTACTGAGGCTAATTGGGGGATGTTTTGTTTCCCAGGGCTCGGCTCACCTGATGGGATTCGACTGGCCGCAAGCCACGGGGCGGATTTCGTTCGTGTTGGCTGCCACGTCACCGAAGTTGAGAGTGCAGAAGAGTATATCAATGCTGCACAGGAGGCGGGCATGTTTGTTTCGGCAAACATGGTGAAGACGAACGCGGTCTCCCCCTCCAAGTTTGCCGCAAAGGTCCAGACTGCTGAGGAGTATGGGGCAGATATGGCGTCTATCGTCGATTCCGCTGGTGGACTAGTTCCAGAAGATGTCCGCAGATATGTTCAAGAGGCCACGTCGCGCTGTGATCTCCCTATCGGGTTCCACGGCCACGATAATCTTGGATTAGCGGCAGCAAACTGTGTCGCAGCAGTGAAAGCAGGTGCTGCTGTCGTCGATACGTCACTACAAGGATACGGGCGAAGTGGTGGAAATGCGCCGACGGAGACAACAGTTGCTGCTCTAGAGAAAGCAGGGTTTGATGTCTCCGCTAACGTGCCGGAGTTGCTACGAGTAGGCCACAAGCATGTGGGCCCGCTTAGAGACAATGGAGGGTGGGATCCGTTAGATATAGCAGGCGGTTACGCCGACGTTCACTCCGAACATATCCCCGTTATCCTTGAATACGCTCGCGAGTACGATGTTGACCCGGCCCTTCTCATGCGTGAGGTTAGTAAACATGACAAAGTATACGCGCCACCAGATCTAGTTGAGGAGCTTGCGGAATCGTTGAATGCCGAAGATGGCGGGTCTGTCGCCGATTACCAGTAATTCGGCTACTCTGGGAATATCTCGAAAGTGTCCTCGCAGTGAACGGCACATTCTTTTGATGGGCCGTGATGACTGCGGTATGGTCGAAAATCCGGAAGTGCTACTACTACATCGAACACCGCCGGAAAGCGAGGGGACGGTTAGTGAACTTGCAGAGCAGATCCAATCCCAGATACCGGACATTGATTTAGTGCAGGCGACGGATCGATCAGATGCGCTTGCCAGGCTTGAGACAGCAGAAGTTGTAATTGAGCATGGGTATGACGAACGGATATTCCAGAATGCACCGAATTTAGCGTGGGTACAGTCCCTGTCTGCTGGCCATGACCGATATGACATTGAATTCTTCAAGAAAAACAACGTCACTCTCACGACAGCCTCTGGTGTACATGCAGTCCCTGCCGCTGAACATGTCTTCGGGTCGCTGCTGATGTTTGAGCGCGGTCTTGACCGGGCTCGACAACAGCAATCCCGACAGGAGTGGAATCGATGGTCACCAGGTGAAATGGCCGGGAAAACGATGGGAATTGTCGGCGTTGGGGCTATTGGAAGTCGCGTCGCAGAATTAGCACGTGCACATGGGTTAACCGCTCTCGGGACAAAGCGTGATCCGACGACGGGCGGTAGTGCAGTCGACAAAATGTACGACCCAACCGAGCTTCACCGTCTTCTCGGCCAATCTGACTACGTCGTCCTTACGTGCCCACTTACTGACGAAACCTACGGTCTCATTGACCAGCAAGCCCTTGAGTCAATGGCAAGCACAGCAATTCTAGTTAATGTAGCACGCGGTGACGTCGTCAAACAACAACCACTAGTTAGAGCACTCAAGAATGGCGAGATCGGCGGCGCCGTACTAGACGTATTCGCATCTGAGCCGCTCCCTGAAGACTCCGCATTTTGGAATTTGTCAAATGTAGTCATTACACCACATTTGGCGGGTGGGTCACCTCGGTTCTTTGAGCGCGTCGCAGAGCTGTTCGCAAAGAACTTCACACGGTTTACTGGGGGAACAGAGGAACCGCTTCGGAACCAGATCGTCTGAGCAATCCGATAGCTAAATTCATGAATTGGCTCAGGACCAAGTCAAAAGACACTCGCCTTGCTGATCTGTGGATGTCGATCGAACCGTGCTTGTTTAATCATCCACCGCTTTACAAGTGGCATGAGTGATGCAGATTCGAGCGATCTTCTTCGAGTCGGAGAGCGGGAAGGGAGTGAGGAATATACATTCCGGACACGTGATGGGCTTTTATCTACAGACGAGATTCGTTCTGCGCCGATTGCGCTGCTAGATTATGTTGCTGTCCAACCGGATGATGATATTTTAGTGGTGGACGGTAACTATGGGATGTTAGGTGTTATTCTCGCAGATCTTGCGCCAAACGGGGAGACCGTTGTTACTGAAACTAGTGCACGAGCGGCGGAAACATGTCGTAAGAACGCTGATCGAAACGGTATTGAGAATCTCACTGTTGAACTTACAGCAGATATCAGCTCAATCCGAGATGGGTTCGACCTTGCGGTCTATGCGCCGAAGCCATTTAGTCCGGTTGATGTTGTAAACGAGCGAATGGCTGAAGCAGGTACTCGGCTCTCGCCCGGCGGGAAATTCTACATTTCAGGGGCAAAATCGGATGGGATTACTCGGTACTCGGATATACTCTCTGACCTCTTTACTGACGCTAATCGGTTAGGGATAGTTGAGGCATGTCACGTCTACTGTGGGACAAAGAGTGAGGCGTTCCAACGGAAGCAGTACTTAGAAGAACACGAATTTCGCGCATCCGTTGGTGACTACACATGCCGATTTCTGACTGTCCCCGGTCTGTTTTCCTGGGAGAGTCTAGACGAAGGGACAAAAGCACTATTGGAGAATGTAACAGTACCTAGCGAAGCTCGAGTTCTTGACTGCTGCTGTGGATATGGTGCGATTGGTGCCTTCGTCGGTGCCCGGACCGACTGCAAGCTGTGGGCAACAGACGATGATGTTGTCGCCACTACGTATGCGCGCCGGAATTTAGAGCGAAATGGGGTGTCTCCGGAGGCGGTTGTCACAGGCGATGGAACCGATGCTGTAGCAACGGACACGTTTGACGTGGTCCTATCGAATCCACCAACACATGCAGGTCAAGGGGTTACGAAGAAACTCTTCTCCGGCATTCATGAGGTGCTTGCTAAGGACGGCGCAGCGTATTTCGTCGCAAATGAGATTATGAACTATGAGGAGAAACTCAGTCGAGATTTCGAGTTTGCTGCATCGGTCAAGGCAGAAGCAGGGAAATATAATGTCATCTGTGCGAAACCGGAGTGACATTCTCACTGATCTAGAGGCCATGGCATTGCAATACATCCAATCGATTCCGAAATGCTAGTCAGTTGCCGCTAACAGCCAGATTAAGTTCATTGCTGTCTTTGTTTCCTATCTACATCGGGTGTGATCTATGCATGTGTTGTATTTCCCTGGTCTTCTGTGTCGTAATTGCAAGCACGCTCATGGCAAACTAGCACTAGGTTATGTAAAGTAGATGCCTCAATGATTGACTCTAATATGAGCGCGAACAAGGAGCTCTCGCAACTCTCTGTCGTGGTCGCCACATACGACAGGCCCGCGGAGACAATCGACCTGCTCAAATCGGTTCGGGAGTCTGTTGCATTCTTCGAGAACGTCAGTGATGCAGACATCGATGTTGAGATGCTCGTCTGTACGAAACATGACGAAGAGGAGACGATAGCTGCCGTCAAGCAATTCGGATGGGGTGCTGTTCGAATACTGGCAACTGAGAAACGCCACGCGTCGCATAACCGTGATGTCGGGTTCCAAAACGCCAACGGAGAATACATCCTCAGTACGGATTCTGACTGCCTTGTTGAGCGAGACTGGATCGACATGGTAGTTCGTTCGATCAAGGAACATGACTACCCGAGTGCGATCCAGGGAGCGAACTATCTCGACTATCCGCCGGAGAGTAACTGGGTGACTCAGTTCGAATGCCGGGATGACCGAGAACGGTTCAAGTTCGAAAGCGCCGACGGACGGAATCTCATCATACGAAGTGATGTCTACCGCCAAATTGGGGGATATGATACCGAACATCTAGACTCGATTTGGGCTGAAGATAACTTCTTCGCCGAACGGGTCAGAGACCACGGCGGAGAGTTTGTGATGGATGCTCGAATCCGAGTCCAGCACAGATATTCGCCAACAGTGCTTGGGAATTTGAAGCGATACAACCGATATGGACGCGGTGCAGTCCACGTCTACCGTTACGACCCCACCCTCTACCGCGAAATCTCGGCCCCACTAAAGCAGTGGTATTGGTGGCTAGCGAGTGCCATTGAAACATTCAAAAGAAAACCTTCCAGAGAAGCAATCCGAGATACCACATATCACTTCGCCAGGACAGTCGCATATACGATAGGCTTCCTCCAAGGGGTCATATTCTTCCTGCGAGAAGAACTAGGGCTCATCGACGCAACCGAAGCCTGAGACTGCGCTGAGTGAGATTCTGGTTCGTTAGCGCAAAAAGACGTCAGGGGGTTGCTTGGCTGAGGACAGCTACCTTGTCAACCTCGCCACGGACGTGTTCCGGTGGTTCAAAGTTCACGAGTAATGTCGTGAACGAGGAATTATCTAAGGGGAGATCCAGTGTTTTTGGTTTTTTATCAAAGAACGCAGCCTTGGCTATAGTAGCATGATCATAGGTCAGAATATAACCGTACTCCCCCTCCTGTTGTTTCTGCTGTTCATCAAATTGCGTCTTCCATTCATCCAGCGACTGATAACTCGTTTGGTAACCAAGCCACTCTTTTTCTTGTAGGAGGAGCGTTTCGTTGTGTTCTGTGATCTCGGGTTCAACAGAGATCCGTTCAGTTACGTCAACCCCTGCTTCAGTGAGTACCTCAATCCGCTCTGGATTGTTTGTCATCAACTGAACGCTGGTTATATCGAAGTAATCGAGTATCTCGATTACTGGCGTGTAATCTCGGGCATCCAGTTCCATACCGAGATCGTCGAAAATTTCGCGTTCATCGTGACGTCCCTCATGCTGGCGGTACTCATAAAGCTCGAAATGCATCCGAATCCCATGTCCACGTGCGTCATCATCAACGGCATACATCACAATCCCATGGTTCCGCTGAATCATCTCTTCTAACGCGAGTTCGAACTGCTCACCACAGTCGCATTTGAGGCCACGGAAAACGTGACCGAAGATACACGCTGATTCGATACGAAGGGGGATCGGTTGATCCGTACTGTCACCGACGATACCGACAACGTATCGGGAACTCTCGAACTCGAAGTAATAGAGCTCAAATTGGCGAACCTCCGAGTCATCAATTTGAATGGGCCACTGTATCGGTCCGATTGGGTTCATCTTATTGTATGCTGAAGTGTACTGTATATCATTGTTTCTCTTGCGGCGAAAGGATGACGCGTACGTCCAGATACGGTCGGTTGGGTTTACGTCCGGGTCACAGCGGTATCATGAGGAGAGGTTCGATTTGACTAGAAGCGGGAACACGAATCCAAAACAGGCCGCAACATATCTTACGCGAACATACTTACGCATCACCTATGTGGTGTGTTGAAGATTCGATTTGGTTAATGGTCTCGTAGGCTTGTTCAACGATGTCTTTGATCCAGATGTACTGATAGGTGCTCACACGTCCGAGATTATATAGATTATCAAGATTTGCGAGTTGGGCCTCGATCTGTTCGAACTTCTCGATTTCAGAAGCTACTGGAAGCGGATATGCCCATGGCGCTCGGCGGGCGACAATATCTCTAACGGTCGCTTCGATCCTCTGATCTGCGAAAAACTCTCGAATGTATGTTGCGAACCAGTCATCACTCCGCGTCCAGAGGTTCTCATCGGTGAAACAGGGGAATTCGAATGTCGTTACAAACTCATTCGCTTCGAATTCTTGGTCGGTGAAACTGTACTCGGTGAGCCGCGTGAAATCGTAGTCGTTGGCAAAGTACCCCCAGTAGACTTGTTCCGGGAAAATCGAGTCGGTATCAAGTTCAAGTTGTGCGCCGACGATAACCATACTCCGGTAATTCAGTGATAAATCAGTGTCTGCAACGATGCTCGGGTCAATAGTATTGATGTAGATATCACTCTCGTATTGTCGGCCTGATTCAGTCTGAACCCCTTGAATTTCGCCGTCCTCGGTGTCTAAGCCCTGCACCTCGTCAAACACGAGGGTACAGTCAGAAATCATCTCCGAGAGAATGTCCACATACTTCTCTCGTGGGTAATACACGTTTGAGTCGCCGAAGAACGGTTGCTCAGTCTCCGGGAAGTTGATTTTGTAGTCGAACCAATCGCCAGTTATACGCGAGGGGTCAACCCCCCAGTGTTTTTTCGTGTAATTATGGAAGTACCGTTCATAGAATAAGGACCCGACTTGCTCAGTGACAAATTCGTCAAAGGTATCTCCATCTGGTTCCGACGTAGCGTTCTCAAGTTGCTTGACCATCTCTTCTTCATCTTCCCACTTTTGCGCATTCGCCTGCGTAACTGGATAATGGTGAGGATCCGATAACTGGCCACGAGGATAGGACTTCGCGTATGGTTCGAGTTCATCAAGCGTGCTAAAACGCGAGAAGAGATCCTTAACATCGGACTGACCGTCCTCAAAAAAGAGAAGATGAGGCGCTGAGTCACAGTACGTTCCGTCATCGAACTCAATATCACGGAGTAACCCTCCAACAGCATTTTTCTCTACTATCGTAACTTCGTAGCCGCGTTTCGAAAGCAGATACCCGGTTGTACACCCCGCGATGCCTGCGCCGATTACAGTGGCAGTTTGCATAGTAGATTGCTCACACCCCTGTATTGTAAATCATTGGTAATTGATACTAAGAGGTCGGGAACGACCAGTATTTGAGGGTGATAATATACGTTCGCAAAATCAGCTAATATCAGAGGGGTTCGTTCAGGCAGCCGTTGCTCTCTAGCGATACAGGTAAGGAACCCGTCACGACCTCACCAGTACTTACAGGTATTTTCGGAAAGGGAAACTGGTATTACACTCACATATAGAGGTGGGACAACAGATGGATGTCTCAAAAGCAGTGATTCCGGCTGCCGGGTTTGGGACGCGATTCCTCCCCGTCACGAAGGCACAGCCGAAGGAGATGATGCCAGTACTTGACAAGCCAACGATTCAATATGTAGTCGAGGAAGCCATTGAATCCGGCATCGATGATATTCTCATCATCACAGGAAGGGGAAAGCAGGCAATCGAGCGCCACTTCGACAAATCCTTCGAACTCGAAGAAGAACTTGAAGCTGCGGGCAAGACCGATCGACTCGATCAGGTGCAAGAGATTGCTGATCTCGCAGACATCCACTACGTACGTCAGAAAGAACGGAACGGACTCGGTGATGCTGTTCAGTATGCCCGGAAACACGTCGGTGACGAGCCGTTCGCACTCCTCCTCGGTGACACGATTATTGAGAGTAACACACCATGCACTAAATCGCTAATCTCGTACGCTGAAAAGCACGAATCATCCGTATTGTCTCTGGAGCGAGTTCCATGGACAGAGGTCTCCAAATATGGAGTTGCTGAGCTCAGCGACGATGCCCGTACCGAAGCTTCCTTCCCAATCGAGGATTTCGTCGAGAAACCATCGCAACGCGATGCCCCGTCGAACCTCGCGATCACCGGCCGCTATGTGTTTACCGCGGAAATTTTTGACCGACTCGACGAGACCACGGTCGGCGTTGGTGGTGAACTTCAACTGACCGACGCTATTCGCAAGTTAGACAGCATACGTGGCGTCGAACTTACGAGCGAGCGATTCGACATCGGAAATATTCCTAGCTGGTTGCAAGCGAATATCGAGATGGCACTCCGCCACGACAACGGCGATATGAACGACGCTGTTGAGGCGCTCATCCAAGAGTACAACCAATGAGCCGAATACTTGTTACCGGCGCTGCGGGGTTTCTTGGCAGCCACCTCTGTGAGTCCTTACTCGAAGAAGGGCATGAAGTAATCGGGATGGACAATCGAGTTAGTGGACAGGCTGCAAATCTCGACAATATCCTCTATCACGAGCGTTTTACATACCACGACCATGACGTAACGAAATTTATCCACGTCGATGGGAACCTCGATGTGGTTTTGCATCTTGCAAGCCTTGCTTCGCCTGTATTTTACCGCGAACACTCGATTAAGACACTGAAAGTAGGGGCACTCGGAACCCACAAAACGCTCGGATTAGCCAAAAAGAAAGATGCCACCTACCTATTTACCTCAACAAGTGAGGTGTACGGCGATCCGGAGGTCAATCCCCAACCGGAGGACTATCGTGGAAACGTTGACCCGTATGGTCCTCGCTCGTGTTATGACGAATCCAAACGGTATGGAGAGTCACTGGTCCGAGCCTATCGAGATGAACACGACCTCGACGTTCGCGTCGCCCGTATTTTTAACACTTATGGCTCTCGGATGCGCCTTGATGATGGACGTGTCATTCCAAATTTCATGAAACAAGCCCTTACCGGTCAAGATCTAACAGTCTACGGTGATGGAAGCCAGACACGGAGCTTCTGCTATGTTGACGATATGATTGATGGGTTACTAGCCTTACTTGAGTCGGATATTGAAACTCCAGTGAACCTCGGTAATCCGGATGAACGGTCGATTCAGGAACTCGCCGAAGTCGTAATTGATGTTACGGGAAGCGATAGTGGAATCACTCACGAGTCGTTGCCACCTCAAGATCCAGAAGTACGGCAGCCAGATATCACAAAGGCCCGTTCTGAGCTTAACTGGAAACCAGACATTCAGCTGCGTGACGGATTACAGCAGTCAATGGGATTCTTCGAACAAAAAATATAGTCGTCAGTTCTGGTGCCATTTCGCAATGAGCACCCCAACCTAGTCTTTTTCAAACCGCTTTGGGAATACTTTCCTATGACTCACGTGCTCATCACGGGAGGGGCTGGATTTGTTGGCAGCCATATTGTCGACGAATACATCAACGCCGGGTATGAGGTCACAGTCCTCGATAATCTTACCGACCAAGTTCACACATCTGAGCCAGACTATCTCAACAGCGAAGCAGAGTATGTCTGGGGTGACGTACGCGATCGAAAATTGATGTCTGAATTACTGGCATCAGCAGACATCCTTAACCATCAAGCCAGCGCGGTTGGCGTCGGCCAGTCGATGTACGAAATCGAACACTATGTGGATGTAAACACACTAGGTACGGCCCGTCTGCTAGACATCATCGTCAACGAAGAAATTCAGTTGGAAAAAATGGTTGTCGCCTCCTCAATGTCCATCTACGGTGAAGGCGCATACCGCTGTTGCGCGTGTGACGAGGTTCGATATCCCGCCCTCCGAAATAATTCTCAAATGATACAATACCAGTGGGAGCACCATTGCAACCAGTGCGGCAGTCAACTCGAACCTATGGCAACCCCCGAAGAGAAGCCACGCGACAGTACAAGCATCTACGCAATCACCAAGAAAGACCAAGAAGAGATGATGCTCTCAATCGGGCGGGCTTACGATATCCCCACGGTCGCGTTACGATATTTCAATATCTATGGGAGTCGCCAGGCACTGGAGAATCCGTATACAGGCGTTTGTGCAATCTTCTCCAGCCGAATTAAAAACGATAATCCCCCGCTAGTGTTCGAAGATGGTGAGCAGATGCGGGATTTCATCCACGTCAGTGATGTTGCACGAGCAAATCGTGCCGCGATCGAATCAGATGTAGCTCACGGAGCAATCAATATCGGCACAGGCTCCCCGAAGACGATCACGGAAGTCGCCGACATGCTCATCCAGTTGTACGGAAAGACCGATGAGATTGAGCCTGTAATTGCTGACGACTATCGACAGGGAGATATCAGGCACTGCTATGCGGATATTAGCAAAGCTCAGAAATTACTTGATTTCGACCCTCAGGTCAGCTTCGAGGACGGGATACGTGAGCTCGTCGAGTGGGGGCGTGAACAAGAGGCAGAAGATCGGTTTGATGACGCGCATTCTGAACTTGTAGAGAAGGGACTCGTCGCTCGGGAGTTCTGACAACGCCCGTCTGATGAATCTATGGGGCATCTATTTACAACTGCTAATCAGAGATCAGAAGCGTGTATGGCGTACACACCGGAGTTGGAAGGCTCTGTGATACGGCGTTAGTTTGTCTTTCGCTCTTCTGTAGGAGATTGCTGATACGGTTAAGTAGCAGCTGTGGAGTCGAAGAGGAAAAGGGCACCACGTCAGCGATGTCCTACACGAATGATCCCCCTGGAAGTGTTTGGGTCGGAATCGGTCCCAGCGGATCTGCTGCAACAGGTTCGCCGGCGTGACGGTGCCACTTGTCCCCGCTGCCGTTCTGTCCTGATGGTCAATAACGGCAGCTACGGGCACTTTCAACGGTATCTGTGTAACGATTGCGACCGCACGTTCAACGACAAGTCCGGCACGATCTTCATCCACTCGAAGGTCGGACTTCGGAAATGTTGTTCTCGATCTACGCGTTCCTCCGGTTCAACACGAGCGTCCGCCAACTCCAGCGAGAGATGGAGCTCACCTACAAGACGCGCCTTCCCTCACACTCGAAGAACCCGTCGAAATAGACAAAGTGTACGTTTCTGCCGGGAGGAAGGGGAGTGAGCGCGACTCGCGGTCGCGCTCGCGTGGCCTGTCCACGCGCGGACGAGGAACCACCCGTGTTCATTCTAGTCGATCGAGGCCCCAAACAGCGGTACGTGACCCCAGCGAAAGCCGCAGACGAATCGACTCCTGCAGGCGGTCGGCCAGCAGTAGTCGCTCGCCCTCCATACTGACGGCTTTCGTGCATTCGAATCGCTTGAGGAGGACGACGAATTTGACCGTGAATACGTCGTCCACGGCGACGGCGAGTACGCTGATAGAGGGTGCGACGGTGGCTCTCACCGCACCGAGGCGTCTCAAAAGATAAGCTGATGTAGTATCTCCGAGCGTTTCTGCTCCGACGAGAACCCTTCCGAAAACCGGGATGAGATGATCTCAAACACGCTGTTTGAGCCACTCTCTGAAATCAACAATGTGCTACACATAAGCGTTAAAATTATCTAGTTACTGAAACGGATTAAGAAACCGACTCAACCGTGACACGATTCCTTTTGTCGATTTGTCGGTCGGGTTCGACGACGCTCCAATTACGTGAGAAATCTCAATGTGATCATCACCACGGCGAACCGTCATCTGGATTTTATCAGACTGGGTATTCCAATCACCATTATGATTACTGACAACACCCTGTTTCTCAAGTGCCTCGAGTCGATCCTTGACGTCCCGCATGTCCATGTTGATTCCACGAGCGAGATCGCCAGTAGTTACAGGTTCATTCGCATAGAGGTACTCAAGGATACGAAGACTGGGCCACGTAGCGACTGTTTCGAGAAACTGTACCTCTTCGGCTTGGTCCTCTCCAAAGAACCGTTCAAGTTCTGCCTGTGATGGGATTTGCATGTTAGCTCTGCGAGATGTTCGAGAGTTCACGACCCGTCTGATCGGTTAGCTTGTACTCGATACCCCGGTTGCCGTCGGTCGCTCGAATGAGGCCTTCTTTTTCGAGTTCGGTCAGCGACTCTTGAACATTGTACGCGCTGGCCTCGACGGACTCACTGATTGCATTCGCTGTCGAGCCACCAGCCTCGTTCAAGAATTTGACTATATCGAGCGCTAACTCGGACAGCTCATCAAGCTTCTGGGCGGCGTCGTCTGAAAGGACCTCGCGGACGAACTCGAAATCGATCACCCCGATCTCTTCACGAGCAGCTTCCTCGATAACTTTGTTACACTGTCGGCGAAGATGGCGGGGATACGGCGTAACGTCTTGGTGAAGCAGTTCCACTGCCTCCCGTGTGAATGGTTCTACACTCTCATCATCGTGTGTACATCCCGAATCACCGTTCCACTCACTTGCTTCACAGTAGAATCGAAGTCGCTTATTCACCAAATCTGCGGCCCCGCTCGGATCGAGCCCGGACAATGTGATTTCATCGCCGATCCGATCTGAGAGCGGCTCGATTTTCGAATGGATTTGATCGAGCATGTGGGCCGTTCCATTAAATACCACTACAGGCTCCCAGTCGTCGATATCTCGCTGGAGATGGAGTATCTGTCTGAGAGTCCCATCGCTGCCGTTGATAACCTCGTCGTAGAAGATGACTGTGCGAATGTCGTTTTCGTAGCGCTGTTCGAGCGCTTCCATGATATCCTCATACAGATCGGCTTGGCCGGCCGTGGAGTCTACCGGCTCGTTGAGTTCGTCAAGAATACGTTTCGCCATGGTCTTGCTGTAACGACCTTTTTGAACGGGGACGAAAACCGGTTGATAGCCCTCGATATCTTGAAGTACCTCATACATCGTTCTCGTGAGAATGGTCTTCCCGGTCCCGAACGGTCCGGTGATGAACGTATTGATGTTCCGTTGGATGTTCTCGCGGAGACGTCGGAGCTCGTCCTCGTAGCCAGCGAAGAGCCGTGGGTCGGGCCACTGTTCGGCAAAGGGGTTGTTCTCAAACTGATGGCCGTCCGGAGCGTACGGCCAATTTCCCCCGGATTCGAACTCTCGTTTCATCTCCGAAATCAGATCATCGGTCATTCGTCTGTCCGATTGCGTTGGTACGATATTTAATGTGGCGGCTCTACCCACTAGACTAGCCTATTCAACGTTATCTACTCAATCTACTTTGATAGTGCTAATAGCAATATTAACAGTAACAACTATAACAACCCTCTTCGAATGCCAAAATGTGGTGTTAACCATGGGAGAGCGAATTCACGTCGAAGGCACGGAGGTTCCGGTCGAATCGGGGACCACAGTCCAGCAACTCAAGGAGCGACTGGGACGAGACGATGGGGAATTAGCGACCTACGAAGAAAACGGGGAGGTCAAAGTCCTCGGCGATCGGGACATCGTCGCCGATGCTGTTCCCGAGGAGACGAACATTATACTCACGGACATAAATACGTAAACACATCTGGGATTTCGACCCGGTCGAGT
>NZ_NHNZ01000179.1:0-41366 GCF_002727095.1 Halorubrum sp. C191
GTACTTATGGCCGTGAGTATGAGTTGACTATGATGGTGTACGAGTATCTGAACCGGTCCACTGACCCCGCCGCGACTACGACGAGTGAAAATCGTTCGTCATGGGTCGACTCTTCCGTCTACGTCGACGACTACGGGAACAAGCTAGTCGACCGGCTTCTCGCAGCGGAAAGGCACCCCGGTGAGACCTTCGAAACCGTTTTACACCCGTCTCCAGAGACGATCATACCGGCTTTCATCGCCGATGTCGCGGTCCGCTACGACGACATCGTTGGATTTGCTGCGCCAAGCTCCCAATTATATGATGACCTGTTTTACGCCATGTACGCAGCAATGACCGAGATAGGCGCGGTGTTGACGACGAAGTACCCACGCCATAAGGTTCGCTCGCGGCTCTCAACGATGGACCCACTCGTCATTGATTCCACCCCTGGTGCCGAGACCGACGGCGGTGTTGACGTCGCGACTACCGACGCCGGACCGGTTCGGTGCGGTGACCTCACTTCACTTGGGGTCGCCGCCGAACGTGCGACGACGCAGCTCGCGACGGGTGATCGAACGGGAACGTTCGCGATCGCGACGTTGACGCAACTGCTAGCGCATCACGACCCGACTGCGCTTGACAGGTTCCTCCACGAACTGGTTGGCCAGTGGCGAAATCAGGACGTCGGCGGGCTCATCCACCTGCCACCAGCGAGCGATATCGACGGTTCCAGCTGGTTTGGGTCGGCACACTTCGATTACGTTGTTGAGATGCGAACCGGCGACGGCCAGATCGAGGCGCGAGTGTGTGGGAAGCGAGATGTTGCCCCCACATGGCAGGTGGTTGGCTCCGCGCTGTGCTCGGATAGTGAAGCATCGGCCCAAGCAGTGGAGCGACAGCCTTCCGGGATAGTCGATGAAGACGGCGGCGAGTCTACCCCGGAGTGAATACGGTGATATTACCCGACGAAGCCGCGCCACACTCCCGCCTCGATTGGTGGGTTTCGGATCGTTGACCCTCGTTGTGAGATTGCGCTTTGTTTATCGGCCTTTCTACACTTCTCGCGGTTTGTACACTACACCTACTAGGATATCTGCTCGGGTGCGACTAAACCCAGATTGCGGTTTGCTGACGACGTCGGAACGCGAAGCACGACTTCGGTACCTGTGTCGGTCACGTCGACGTCGATCTCTCCGCCGAGTACGGAGACTAACATCCGAATTAGCCAGATCCCGAGCCCACGAGACCGTGCTGTAACGGCGTCTCTTCGCCGGTGACGAGTACTTCCCGCTCGATATCTGGCATGCCAGGCCCGTCGTCGGTCACGACGATCTGGAGCCAGCCGTTGTCGACCTGTCTCACCGATACGTTGACGTACGGGTCTTCTCGGTCTCCTGCGGCCACCGCGTTCTTTATCACCTCGGTAAGTGGGTGTGTAAGCCATCGTGAGACAGTCTCGTCGGTCGCGTCGACAGAGACGGCGATCGTTGCGTCCGAGTAGTCATCCCGTACCGCCGTTGCGGCCGTTTCAGTGACCTCAGCGATGTTAACGGTCGACTCGTCGTGTGGTATCTCCCGTATCGCGCGATCAATCACCTGCATTTTGTTCGTAAGTCGTTCCCACCCGTCGAATATACGCGTCAGTCGGCGGAGATGATCCTGACGACAGTCAGCGTCCGGTTCTTCGGCGAGTATCGTCGTCCATCCCACGAGCTTGTTTAAATCGTTGCGGACGTTGTGTCGGACGACCTTCTGGAACACCTGTAAATGCTGTCGCTGTCGCGTCTTCACGGTGATATCTTTCCCCTCAACGGCGATCAGCGTGATTTCACCAGCGGCGTTACGAATCGGCTTGAACCACACCTCGATGCGTGCGAGACCATCTGGACCCTGTAGTTCTCCTTCGGTCTGGACGAGTTCACCGCCACCCGCGCGGTTGACCGCCTCACAAACCGTGAGTCCGTGGTTCGGGTCAAGGTCCAGCCACGGGAATTTGTCGATTGGTTCACCAACTATTGTCGACCGATCAACACCGATGCGTGCCACCAGCGTGTCGTTCACGTCAGTCACGATTTTGTTGGGGCGGACTAACGCGGTAAACTGGTGCGGGCTGTTAAACACTGCCTCCAGTCGCCGAGTGTACTTCTCGCGTTCAGAGATATCGATGAACAGCACATCGGTACCTACAACCTCGTCGTCGATGGTGCGCGGGATCGCCCGTAACAGACATGGGACCGTATCACCGTCCGTCGTCACGAGCATGCGTTCTGCGACGGTGAGATCGCCGCTAAGCGCGCGTTCGTAGCCGTCTGACTGGAGCGAATCAGTCGAGCTATCGTCATAAAACTCACTGAGCGGCTGTCCAACCACCGCCTCGCGCTCGTACCCCAGCGCGTCGGAAAACGACTGGTCACAGGCCTCAATGACTGCTTCGCCGCCAACGGCCCGAGTTTGAACGAACAGCAGCGGGCCCTGATCAAACAGTTTCGATGCCCATTTTACACGCTCGGAGCGCTTCGTCGCGTCTCGCCCCATCGCCAGCACACTGGCAGAGCTATTACCCGCATCACTCGCAACGGTGTGTAGATCTATCCACGTGACTTCGCTGTCATCCGCCCCGATTCGTATCGTCTCAGTAGCCGGGTCGCCGGTCTCGATCGGGCGCCGCAGGGCGTCAGCGGCACGCTCGCGATCCTCCGGGTAAACTATTGCTTGCCACTCGTCTATCGTTGTCGGGCTCGCTCCGACCGCCTCTCGTAAAGTGGCGTCCAACGTGACTGTGTTGGTACTGAAGTCCCACTCACCGATGCCCGTCTCCGTCCCGCTGAGAACGAGTTCTAGCCGCTCAGTCTGGTTTCTGAGCTCTCTGATCCGCCGTCGTTGCTCGGTAATATCGTGTTGAACCCCGATGTAGTTTGTCACGATTCCGTTTCCGTCTCGAACCGGCGTCACGGAGAGCTTCGCCCAGTACGGTTCACCCTCCGCGGTGTAGTTTCTCAGCTTAGTTGTTATCGGTCGCTCGGTTTCGATCGCCGTACGGATTCGCTTTGTCGTCTCCGAATCTGATCCGGGGCCCTGGAGGAATCTCGGGTTTCGGCCGAGAGCCTCTGACCGCTCGTACCCGGTTAGCTGTACAAACTCCTCGTTGACGTACACCAACGGGTTTCCCGGTTGGGTCAGATCCGTAATCTGGATGCTGATCCCTGCTTCGTCCAGCGCCCGCTCTTTTAATGAGAGCTCACGTTCCCGCGCTTCACGGTCGGTCACGTCACGTACCGTACAGACCATTCGGGACGGGGCGACCATCGTCAGGGACAGCTCCGCCGGGAACGTCGTTCCATCGGGCCGACTTCCCGTTACTCGCCCCTGCCAGTGACCATCACGTTCGAGCGCGTCGAAAGCTTCCCTCTCGATCCGTGCCGCTTCATCCGCAGCGTATAGCTCTCGCCAACTTCGACCGAGCAACTCCTGTTTGCTGTCGAATCCGTACATATCGACGTGCGTCTGATCGATATAGACGTACGCCTCGTCATCGAGGATGGCGACGCCATCGGCGGCGTCCTCAATCGCTTGTTGAAACGCACCGATGCGAATCTCCGAGTCGATCTCGCTTGTCGGGTCACGGGTCTGGGAGCTAATACGGTCGAGTGCCGCGGCGAGTAACCCCGCTACTCGCCCGAGAAGCTCACAGACACCGGCCTCGTCCAACACGGTCGTGAGATCGTGGTGATTCCAGCCAACCGATAGCACACGCTCGGAATCGATCGGAACGAAAAGTTCCTGACGCGGAAGCCAGCAGTGATCATCCGGTGCGATTGGTCCGGCCACCCCGTCGGTTCGAACCGGCGCATCAGCCGTGAAACATCGCTTGATTAGGGCTGCGTCGGGTGAAGGGGTTTGAACCGATTGGCCCGTATTGCGTTCGGAACTGAACAACGGTGGGGACGGCTGTGCCGGCGAGTAGGCATTCTCAAGGTTGCTAGCATGCTCGTTGCGGTTCCGCCACACGGCAATCGCTGTGTCCCCCAGTGTGGTACGGATCGCAGTCAGCGTCCGATCAATAGCGCCGCCTACTGTCTCCTCCCGGTTGAGATCGACGCCGAGGTTGAACAGTGCGTCATCGGTCACCTCGTCACAACTGGTCATCTGTCTGTGTTGCCAGCGGTTCAGTCGAAGACGACTGCGCGGTGAGGTCGTCAATCGATGTCTGAATGGCCCAGAGTTGCTCCACCACTGCCCAGAGCGGATCGCCGAGTTCAGTATCCGAAGTGTTGCTAGCGGCGGTCCAGACGTATTCTTCGGCCTCGGCGAACGCCGCTGCCGCCGCTTCGAGAGCCGCTTCGGTCGATTGCTGTGCGCGTGCGTCGGCCGACAGTCTATGGTGCGCTGGCCGTGTGCGGAACGCGTCTGCGTCGACGACCTCGATCCATCCGTCATGTGTCACAGTCACGAATACATCGTCGTATCGAAACGAAAGGGTCCCTTCTTCAATACGCGTTGTTGAACTATCCGGACCACCAAACAGGAGGTTGATTGTGTCGGCGTCGATATATTTGTCGAGACGCCGGAGATTTTTCGCATCTGTATCTTTAAACTTGGAGACAGCAGTGAATACAGCGTCGAGTGCTGACCGAGTAGTCGTTGGATCAAACCGAGTAACTGACGAGTCCGAGTTCATAGGTCTGTCAATATACATAAATAGTGGATCAATATATTTCGTCTCGCGGACCACTCCGCCTCTCATGGCCCATACCGGATATATACGTGTGCGCGACTCTCGACAGACATCCGCTGGTACACTTCATAAGACGACCGCTATTATCGAACCAGTCACAGATCGACTGGCTTGGAGCGGAAACCCGCGTGACTCGATGGTCCCTTCGAGCCACGCGTTTTGCCTCTGACAGATTCCCCACTTCGTCGATAGCGTCAACCTAGTCTAAAGGTCGACAGGTTTCAATCAGTCGAAGAAAAATTATTTTCTTTGGCGGAACAGTCCGGCATCGAACAAAAGAATCGAATATTTGGGGTAAGAGGCTGTGCTGAATCGCCATACAGCAGCAAGCTTGTATGTGGGTTAGCCAGATACGCCTCTGAGTTCGGGGGCAGCGTTGTCATTTACTGTGTCTACTCATCCTCCGTATCTGTTGCGGCCAAAATCTCAGGATACCGGTTCCGTATCGTCATCTCGCTCACGTCCGCAGCACGAGCGATATCTGCTTGTCGGAGCGACTCCTCGCATCGTTTAGCGGCCGCGTACAGTGCTCCTGCGGCGATACCTACCGGATGTTTTCCGCTGTGTACGCCGTTTTCAACCGCGGCTCCGGCGAGATGTCGTGCCTCCCGCTCCGTTGCGTCCGTACACTCTACGTCCGACGCGATCCGTCCGATGAACGAGCGGGGGTCTGTCGGAGCAATTTCCAATCCGAGTTCACGTGAGACGTGTCGATATGCCCGCTCGACGCGAATTTGTTCGACGCGGCTCACTGTTGAAACCTCGTCGATAGAGCGCGGGACGTCATCCATGCGACTCGCCGCGTACAGCACCGCAGTGGCGACGCTTTCAACGGCTCGACCCGGAAGGAGTCCGTCCGCAAGTGCGCGACGGTAGATGACGCCTGCCGTCTCTCGGGTGCTTTCGGGCACGCCGAGCGCGGAAGCCATGCGGTCGATCTCACCGAGCGCATGCATGAGATTCCTATCCGCCGATGAGCGTCGTCGGAAGCGCTCATCCCATCGTCGAAGGCGACGCATCTGTTGTCGCCGTTCTCCCGACAGCGCGTTCCCCTTCGCGTCGGTGTCTTGCCACCCGATCACCGTCGATAACCCCTTATCGTGTAAGAGGTTCGTGCTCGATGGCCCGACGCGAGAGTCCTGATCGCCGGTGCCGTCCGGCGTGTACAGTTTGATGTTCGTATCAAGCGTCGCGTCTGAAACGACGAGTCCACAGTCGTCACAGACCGCATCAACGTCATCATCGGCTCGACGAAGTCGTCCGTGACACTCCGGACAAGTAGTCTGACTGTGCCGTTCGTCCCCATTCTCCACCGAAACTGCGTCGGTAACAGACTGTCCGTCGCCAGTTTCGCTCGATGAGGGCGCATCAGTACCGTTTTTGCGGGAAACTGTGTCCGGTCGCTCTTCGTTAGTGCGCTTGTTCATCAAGTCGAATCACCTCTCGTGACCGGGGCAGAACAGACGCGTTCGACTGTGTGCCTGGCCAGTACCGTTCATTGTGGGCTCTGAGCCGGCGTCGAGTCGCTGATCCTGATACCGTGCGCGGTGACTCTCGTAGCAACGGCAGATGGAACTGACCACACTGTCTCGGTGGGTACTGTCACTCCGTCGATCGCGAGACAGACGAGTTTCCCTCGTCCCCGCCGCGCCGCAATGACAAATTCAAACCGGCGTGATCGGTTGTCAGTCGCCGTCACGTGGACCGTTGAGAGCCCGTTCGCGCTCTCCCATGTTGTTGTGTCGACGACGCTGAGGTCGCCTGCAGGAGTGACAGCGGTCGAGCCGCAGGCTGGACAGGACCCTTCGTGCGGGGCCGTTCCGAGGTACCCGTAATCGGTCTCACACGCAAAGCAGTGTTCCATGGTCTGAGACTAGTATCGATCCACGATCGTCTCTGCGATGTGTGCCCGACCGGAACATGCTGGACAGGCAACTACGTCACCACCGTCTAACCCGAACACGGTCACAAACTGTTGTGAGACGTGTGCTCCGCAGTGGGCGCACTCCGGCATCAGATCACCCCAGCGAACCCTCCATCTCGAGCTCGACGAGCCGGTTGAGCTCGACGGCGTACTCGATCGGCAGCTCCTCCGTGATGGGCTCGATGAAGCCCGAAACGATCATCTGTTTGGCGTCGTCGTCGTCGAGACCGCGCGACTGGAGGTAGAAGATGTCCTCGTCGCCGATCTTCCCAACGGTGGCCTCGTGGGCGACGTCGACCTTCGACTCGTTGATCTCCATGTACGGCATCGTGTCCGACGTCGACTCGTTGTCGAACATCAGCGCGTCACACTCCACGGCGGTTGAGGAGTTCTCGGCGCCGTCCGCGATGTGGACGAGGCCCCGGTAGTTGGTGCGGCCGCCGTCCTTCGCGATCGACTTCGACTCGACCGTGGACTTCGTGTCCGGCGCGTTGTGGTACACCTTCGCGCCGGTGTCGATGTCCTGGCCCTCGCCCGCGAAGGCGATAGTGATGTGATTGTCCGAGGCGCCGCGGCCCTTCAGGATCGTCGAGGGGTACAGCATCGTCGCCTTCGACCCCATCGAGCCGGAGATCCACTCCATGCGCCCGCCCTTGTCGGCGATGGCGCGCTTCGTGTTCAGGTTGTACGTGTTCTTCGACCAGTTCTGCACGGTCGAGTACTGAACGTGTGCGTCCTCGTCGACGAACACTTCGACGCCGCCGCAGTGGAGGTTGAACTTCGAGTACTTCGGGGCGGAACAGCCCTCGATGTAGTGAACTTCCGAGCCCTCCTCGGCGATGATGAGCGTGTGCTCGAACTGACCCATCCCCTCGGAGTTCATCCGGAAGTACGCCTGCACGGGCATGTCGACGGTGGTGTTTTCGGGGACGTAGACGAACGAGCCGCCCGACCAGATGGCGCCGTGAAGAGCGGCGAACTTGTTGTCGCTCGGGGGGACGCACTTCGTCATGAAGTGCTCCCGGACGAGCTCCTCGTGCTCTTGGACGGCCTCATCCATATTACAGAAGATGACGCCCTTCTCCTCCCACCGCTCCTGCATGTTCTGGTAGACGACCTCCGATTCGTACTGCGCGCCGACACCAGAGAGCGCGTTCTTTTCGGCTTCCGGGATGCCCAGCTTGTCGAAGGTGTCCTTGATGTCGTCCGGGAGTTCCGTCCAGTCGTCGACGCCCGCCCGCACGTCGACGTCCGGCCGAATGTAGGGAACGATATCGTCGACGTCGACCTCACTCAGGTCCGGCTGGCCGGGCCAGTCGGTGGGCATCGGCATCTCTTGAAACTGTTCGAGCGCTCGCAGGCGGCGCTCCAACATCCACTCCGGTTCGTCTTTGTCCTCCGAGATGACGCGGACCGTCTCCTCGGTGAGACCCTTCTCGGTCTGGAAGGCAGACTTCTCCTCCTTCTTGAACTCGAAACGGGCCTCGGTATTTGTCTCTTTAAGATCGTCTTGTTTTGAACTCATCAAAGTATTCTTCAGAGACTACGAATATAAGTGTGGTGCGCTGGAACACTCGTTAGTAACTTATAATAGTTTCTTTAACGAAAATGAATAACTTTGTGTAGTTTAATTCGGTTTCTCTACTCGGTAGAATTTAATATGTGGCAAGAGGACTATTCGGTAGAAACAGGGTCACCGTCACTCGTTACCGAGAATGACTTGACAGCACTCGATCGCTGCTTCAATGTGGCGGTCGGCGACCACGTCGCCCGTTTCGTCAGCCGACTCAAGCAGTGTAGCAACTTGCCGAACCCGTTTCTGTCTGGTTTGCGTGTCAAGATCATCACTGGCAGCATCGCGGGCGACGGCTTCAGCCTCTCCGAGCCATCGGTTCGTCACTGGCGGGACTGGGCGATCTGCGGTCGCAGTCAGATGGACTGCCAGTGCGTCGACCGCAGCCCGCGGCTCGGTTGGGATGTCGATTTCGTCCGTCATTGTTGGTATGTTGGCGCCCACTCTGAAGAATTGTTGCGCCAAGCCCCACTCCAGATGCTTTCGAACGTCTCCAGCCAAGTGCGACCTCTTGTTTGCCTATAGTAGCACGTCCTCGGTATCTGTCCGGGCTCGTTCGAGAGATACACCAGACGACACAAACCCGTACGCAACCGAGGACAACTATGATCGAGTCGCTCCTCCGGATTGATGTCGTCCTCTTCGTTCTCATCGGCGTGCTCGGCGGCGCACACTGTATCGGGATGTGCGGTCCACTTGTGACGATGTACTCGAAGCAGATGAACCCGCAGCCAGATGGCGGGACGGTGACAGCCAACGACGGGCGTGCCGGTCATCTCACGACCTACGAGGTTCGTCAGCACTTCCTGTTCAACGTCGGCCGAGCGACGACATACGCAATTCTCGGGGCCGTCTTCGGCGCGCTCGGAAGTGTCGTGTTCGTCACCGCTGACCAGCTGACACCGATCGCCGACCTCCTGCGAGGTGTTGTCGGTCTTGCCGTCGGAGGGTTCATTGTGGCGACGGGCGTTCGATATGTGATTGGAGGAAGCGGAGGCGATATTCGAATACCCGGCGTCCAGCGCGTTACGTCGTGGCTCGCAACGAGAGTCCATCGGCACGTCAACAGCCCGAGTATTGTCGGGCTCGGAGCCGTCCACGCGTTTCTTCCCTGCCCGATGCTGTATCCCGCGTATCTGTTCGCCTTCGCGAGCGGCTCCCCGACCACCGGTGGAATCGCTCTCGGTGCCCTCGGTATCGGGACGATTCCAGCCGTCTTCCTCTATGGGACGATTATCCAGTCGATCGACGTTGCCCACCGGCGACGCGTTCATCGGCTGCTCGGTGTGGTGTTCGTCGTGCTGGGGTACGTGCTGTTCGCGCACGGGCTGATGGCGCTCGGTGTTCACCTCCCACATCCGATGTTCCCGCATTACCAGCCCCTCGGGGGTGCGATGGGGCACTAACCGAGTACTGGTCACATTTCGCTGGCTCGATACAAGCGACGGGCTCCAATCAACAACTACGATGCGGAAAATGACAGTAGCTGGCCTCCCAGAGCCCAAGAACTGTCACGCGGTGGCCACTCGTTCGAGGTCGTCGACGAGCCGGTCGATGTCGGTTCGCGGGCCCCGTGGGTACGCCCGCTCGATGATCCCTTGCTTATTGGCAAGAATGATGAGCCCGTAGTGCGGGAAACGGTACTCTAGATTCTCGATGTCATCTGCTGGTTGCTTCTCGATCTTCAGACCGAAGTGCTCGTCGTGTATCTCTTGGGCCCGCTCGTAGGTCTCTGTCCGGAGGAAGTGCCAGTTACCCGCGTCGAGGTCAACCCCTTGCTGGCCGGCGTACTCACGGAGGGCCTCGGCGGTGTCCCGCTCGGGATCAAACGTGATGGGGAGAAACGCGACTTGGTCGCTGTACCCCGCCTCAGCAGCGGCCTCCTGTCCGCGACGAAGCCGGAGAATGAGTGCGGGACACACCCCATCCGGACAGTTGGTGTAAAATGATGTCCACAGCACCGCGCGCTCGCCCTCGAACTGGGCCGTCGATATCTCCTCACCGTGGATCGGGTCGGGGACAGTGAACTCGGGCATGTTGTCACCGTAGCTCGGGAATGACGCCTCGCTGAGGTCTTGCTCCGGCGGTCCGAGAATAGTTCCTTCGGCGCCACTACTACCAAGGACACCAAGACAACCGGCAGTGCCGGCGGTGACTCCCGCGACGCCGACCGTTTTACAGAAAATCCGTCGGTCCATACGTTTGCGTATCGGTCCCGCGGCTTTGAGGTATCTGGTGTGACCTTCGAATGCGCCACTTGCGTCCGATCTGGACGAGTCCAGCCAGTCAGCGCCTCATTCAAAGAGGTTGTCGACAGTCCGGATGAACCGGTCGACGAGCCGGTCTGGTAGCGAGGGCGACACCACATCAAGCAACTCAGCTGTGTGTTCCGGGCGGGTTAGCGTGATTGTCATCGGACGGTCGTCGGACTTCGTCACGATTCCAGCGTCGCCGAGAGTCGAGACGTGCCATGAGACCGTGCTTCGTGAGAGATCCAATTCTGTGGCAAGTGTTTCTGGACGACGAGGGCCGTCCGCATGGAGTCGCAACACGATCTCGCGGGCGGTCTCGCGTCGAAGGAACGCGAGCGCGTGTCGTTCCCACTGGTCGAAGGTGGGATCGAAGTAGTGAGCCCGACCAGCGATCCGCTCGACGATCAACTCCCCGTCGTTCACTAGTCGTCGGAGATGATACTGCGCCTGTCCGGTGGCGATGTCCAGATCGCGTTCCACCTGGTTGAAGTGGACACCAGGTGTCTCGCGGACGTGTCGTCGCACCCGATCTCTGATCGTCGCCATCGTGAGTATTCGCCTGTAATCGGCTGAGAGATAAAACCTGTCGGGGGCTTTCCTCCCATGAGAACGTTTCGCCCCGTGTCTTCTTATCACTCCCAACGCATACTGGCCAGTGTCGTGATCGCGTCGTTCATCGTTCGGGCCGTCTTCTCGGCTCTCGTGCCATTGACCGTTCAGGGGTCGCCCGTACTGCTGGCCGTCATCGCGTGTGCCGGAATCGGAACCAGCGCGCTCTTCGTCGTGAGCCTCGTCGCGTATCGACGCCGCCAGACCGGCCAGTACCGACTGATCAGCGCCGCGGTTGGGGTGCTTGTTCTACGGTCACTGATTGGCGCTGGGACTGTTCTGGGAGCTGTTCCGATGCCGGTTCACCACTTCGTCGAACACAGCCTCGACTTCCTGATCGCTGCGATGATCCTCTACGCCGTGTACGCTCACGCCCCAGGTTCGCTTGGTGAGGAGGTCACAAGCGACTAGCTTGGCTGGGTCCTAGCCAGCTTGACACCAGTACATACCAATCAGCGCCAGACATCGTCCACTCCAGACCGATCTGTACGCTCGTTGATCCGGAGCGAACGCCTCCTGTGAGTGGTTTATGTCCTCTGGCAAACGCCGTTCGACAGTCACACCAGAATCGTATTGACTCTATATGAAGAACTATAGCTATGAAATCTGAACCTGACTCGCATTTGGTATCGCGTCGACAGGTCGTTCATACAGTCGGCTTGGGAGCCGTAATTGGAACGGCTGGCTGCGTTGGAGGATCCTCTGGCTCAAGTCCTGAACCGGTGGATTTGTCGGGTCAAAAGACTGACTACCAAGGTGGAATGGTCATTGGAGACCATGGAGGCCCTAATGGGCAGGTGTTCTACGCCGATACAGAACCCGAACCCAGACAGGGCCCCGTCCAAGGCTCCGAAGGAACTGAGAACCTTGCTTGGTTTCACACGCTCGCACATGGTCTCTTCCCGTACCATCTTAACCTGGTAGCTGACGGCGCGGAGGCGACCGCGGTATACGTCACGGACTACTCCCGTGTTGATTGGGAGATCCCTGAAGACACTGAGCGAAAGAAGATACCAGCACCGACCGCCCCCGATACATTCGCCGATGCCACGGGCCTCACATACGTCATCGAATCGGATGTAATGGGTGGAATGGGGCCAGATCTCATGCCGTTCTCGGAACCCAGCGAAGCTGAATCGTTCGCTGATAATTACGGTGGACGGACGATCGGGTACGACGACATCGATCGGTCACTCGTTGATGGAATCCAGATGACTGGGATGAACTAATTGACTTTTCTCATAGTGGAGATAATGAGAACCACACAGGTTCTACTCAAAGAATCTGACACGGTTGATCAGGAGCTAGAAGCCTTTTGTCCGGCAAAATCGTAGCTATTACACACGCGATGGCAACCTCAGAAAACGAATCGAAAGACACGCTAACAGTGTATCAAGAGCGGTTAGACGCACTCGACGCGACACTGGCATCGAAAATGGACCGTTGGAGTGTTCCAGCGTTGCGAACCGCTGTCGGAGTGGTGTTCATCTGGTTCGGCGCACTCAAGATACTCGGCGTCTCGCCGGCCGGTGACCTCGTCGCCTCTACGGTGTACGTTCTTCCGCCTGAGTTTTTCGTCCCGGTACTTGGCGTGTGGGAGGTGATCATCGGGATCTGTCTGCTCTATCCACCGCTTACGCGTGTTGGATTGCTGCTGTTGGCACTCCAACTTCCGGGTACGTTCCTCCCGATGGTACTGCTCCCTGAAGTTGTCTATACCACGTTCCCGTACGGGTTAACGGTCGAGGGTCAGTATATTGTAAAGAATCTCGTAATCATTGCCGGCGCACTCGTTCTGGGAAGTACCGTCAGGGACGAATCTGTGTCGGCGTGAGTCAGAAAATTAACTGCTCGTGCTGAACTGCGAATTTTGAGCCAGAGCTGATGATGTCGAGACGTCCTGCTTCTCTATCAGAGGAACCTCGATCGGCGACCAGCGAATAAAAATAATAAATCTTAATATATTCTACCGGCTAAGTTGCTATATGAGCGTAGTAAGCGTCTCAATGCCTGAGGAATTGCTTGAGCGGATTGATCAGTTTGCCGACGACCACGGATACACTGGTCGGAGTGAGGTCCTTCGGGAGGCGAGTCGGAACCTCATGGGTGAATTCGAGGACAAGAAACTCGAAGGGCGCGAACTGATGGGAGTGGTCACCGTGTTATTCGACTACGAAACGACGACTGTAGAAGAGAAAATGATGCACCTTCGCCACGAATACGAGGACATCGTCGCTTCGAATTTCCATAGTCACGTTGGCGGACATCACTGTATGGAACTGTTTGTGCTCGAAGGGTCTCTCGAAGAGATCTCGGCGTTTGTTGGAAAGATTCGAGCGACTAAGGACACTCTCACAATTGATTACTCCGTATCTCCAGTAGATGATTTCAGCCCGCTGGCCGATCTGAGCTGATTCTGCTTTTCCTCCCTCGCTGAATTCACCCCCATCAATACCAATATCTCCGAACCCCATCCAGCAAAAGTATTAATCTCATTTAGAAGAATCACAGGTATTATTATGATTACTTTTAGTGTTAACAACACTGATGATTCACATCTCGCGCCGAAGACTACTCCAGACGGGCGCAACCACGATTGCTGCGACGGGAGTCGCTGGCTGTCTCGGTCAGGGAGGTGGGTCCCTCGATTCCGTCACGGTCGCGTACGTCCCTATTTACCCGAACATGCAACACTACGTGATGGAACAAGAGGGGTACTACGAGGACGTTCCGACGGATGTCACGATAGAGCGGTTCAGCTCCGGCCCCAGTGTTGTCAAGGCATTCGCGAGTGGGAACGTCGACGTTGCGCTCTTCGGGATCACTCCCGCAATGGTCCTTGTTGACAAAGGGACCAACGCTGGCATCCTCGCCGCGAACTCGAGATCCGGCTTCAAGATCATGGGGACAACCGAGCTCGTCGATCTCTACGAACAGGAGGGCCCAGCCGTGTTCGAGCGCTTCGAGGAAGAGCGCGGCCGCAAGGTCCGGTTCGGTGCCCCACCGGACGGGAGCGTCCCCGACATCGTCCTCAGATACTGGATCCAGGAGGACATAGATGTCGGGGAGATGGAGTCTGCGATCAACAAGTCGAAAGTACCGCCAGCGAAGGCGGTTCAGACGATTCAGTCGGGTGACATCGACGCGACGATCATCCAAGAGCCGTTTGCGACGGTCATCGGCCAAGCTGACGGGTTCGGGGAACTCGCCTGGTCCGGGAACATCCTGGACAACCACCCCGTCACGGTGCTGTTCGCGAACCAGCGAGTGCTCGACGACGATGAGGTCGCCCAATCGCTCGTCGAACAGCACGTCGCGGCGACCGAGTTCACGGGGAACTCCCCGGATGCCGCCGCCAGCCACGCTGCCTCGGTCATCGGCTCCGGCGTGAGTGAAGACCTCGCGACGGCCGCCGTGGATTCGAAGGCGTCGGAGTTCATCTCGGATCCCCACGCGATCACTGATCAGGCCGCGACGATGGGAGAGTTCGTCGCCAACGTCGGCAACATTGAGGAGTCAGTCGCGACCGAGGACCTGTTCGCGTTCGACCCCTACGACGCAATACAGTAATGAGCACGCAGACCGACACCAGTTCGAACGCGCTGACGGCCAAAACCTTCGAGGGGGACCTGCGGCGGTATCTTCGCGGCCTCGGCGGTCTCCTCGTGTTCCTGCTCGTCTGGTGGGTTGGCGCGATGACGACCCAGCCGTCGTATCTGGTGCCGGGCCCCCTCGATTCGGTGCGCGCGTTTATCGACCTGTTCGCGACCTCGACGGCGATTGTGGTCCCCATTCTGGGATCGAGTCTCGTACTCCCAACCGGGCTTGCACATCTCGCGCAGACGCTGTTCCACTACGTTCCCGGGCTCCTTCTCGGTGCGACCTGTGGGATCGGTCTCGGACTGGCGATGGGCTGGAACGGTGCGTTCGACGACTGGCTGCGGCCGCTCGTCCGGGTCCTGCGACCGATCCCGCCGCTGGCGTGGATCGTCTTCGCGATCGTCTGGTTCGGTATCCACCACACCGGTGCGGCGTTCATCGTCTTCGTCGGTGCATTTTGGATCAACTTCTACGGCGCGTATGGCGGCGTCGAGGGCGTTTCGACCGAACTGACCGACGCCGCGTCGACGCTCGGTGTCGAGCGCGACCTCTCGATGTTGAAACTCGTCGCGCTCCCGAGTGCGGCTCCCCAAGTGCTGACCGGATTCCGGACGAGCATCGGTCGCTGCTGGATGATCGTCGTCGGTGCCGAGCTGTTCGGCGCACCAGGCGTCGGCTACGAGATCATCAACGCCTCGAACAACCTCGCGATGGCGACCAGCGTCGCGTACATGTTCCTGATCAGCTTGGCGTTCCTCTGTATGGACGTCGGGTTCCGCCTGCTCGAACGGAGGGTCCTTGCATGGCGCTGAGTACGGACTCGTCCACCGACCGGGACTCCCGTGAGAAGATCACTATCCAGAACGTCAGCCGCTCGTACGAGTCGACGCAGGCGCTCGATGACGTCTCGTTCTCGGTGTCGGAGGGCGAGTTTTGCTGTGTCGTCGGTCCCTCGGGGTGTGGGAAGACGACGCTGTTGCGAGCGATCGCCGGGCTCGACGATCCCGATGGTGGTTCGATACTGGTCGGTGGAGACCCGGTTACCGGTCCTGGGCTGGACAGGGGAATGGTCTTTCAGGAGTACGCGCTGTTCCCGTGGCGAACCGTCCGCGGAAATATCCGGTTTGGCCTTGACCGGCCCGCCTGTGACTGTCCCGACTGCGAGGGACGAGTCGGGGAGTTAATCGACCTGGTAGGGCTCGACGGCTTCGAAGACGCGTACCCGAAGGAGCTGTCCGGTGGCATGAAACAGCGCGTCGGTATCGCTCGCGCGCTCGCCCCCGATCCGGAGATCCTCTTGATGGACGAACCGTTCGGTAGTGTCGACGCTCAAACGCGCGACCGCTTACACGCGGAACTGCTCGACATCTGGACGCAGACCGGACAGACCGTCGTGTTCGTCACCCACGACATCGACGAGGCAGTGACCCTCGCTGACCGCGTGATCGTCATGAATGCCGACCCGGGAACCGTACAATCAACGTTCTCCATTGATCTAGAACACCCACGTGAACGGACCGCCCGCGACTTCGTGGACCACGTCGCACAGATTAGGGATGAACTCGGGAGTCCTGTCGACACTAACCACTAACACGCTCCCACAGCAAGATTATTAATTTATTTTCTTTAGACCGCCATCTCTATTATGTTAGAATTAAATTTTAACATATGCCTATCGTGAGCTCCTCGATGACGGAGCGACTCCGAGAAGATCTCGATACGTTTGCGGAAGAACACGGCTACACCGGCCGGAGCGAGGTGATTCGTGAGGCCTGTCAATCACTGCTTGAGGAGTATCAAGAGAGCGACTACGAGGACCGGCGCGTATTGGCAACGGTCACTGCGGTATTTGGATACGACGAACCAGAGATTGAACGCCGAATGATGGATATTCGCCATGAGTTCGAAGGGGCCATCCGGTCGAACTCGCATAACTGCCTCCGAGAGAACGCCGGCTGTGTCGAGACGTTCGTCGTCGAAGCCGCGTATCAAGACGTTCTCCATTTTATCGGCACCGTTCGAGGAGCGGACGAGTCTGTCTCGGTGGAATACACTGTCGTGCCCGTCGACCGAAACGGCACAGAAGCGAGCGATACGTAGGCTCGGCATCGCTGTCACCGGCACGGGCACCCACATTTTGAATTAACCTACAGGCCAACCTTACATTCATCTTATTATATTATCTAGCTCGGTACAGCAAAGTTATTATATCTACATCTACAATTGCCAAACAGACATGCCGCACATTCACCTTGGAGAAGGGTCATTCCCCCTCTGGGCGCTCGTGCTGTGGACGCTGATCGGTGCTGGACTAATCTCCACTGTGGTCTATCGGATACGGAAGGGTGGAATAAAGACACACCAGATCGCACTCGCAGGTATTGGCGCGGCTGCGAGCTTTGCCGTCTTCCAGCTTAACATTCCTGTATGGGGCGGAATTCACATGAATCTCACCGGGCTCGTGGGTATCATCGCCGGACCGCTTCTCGGCGCGCTCGTCGCGCTGGTCGTCAACATCTTTTCGGCGGCGCTCGGACACGGAGCGGTCGGCCTAATCGGGGCGAACACGCTGATCAACGCCAGCGAAGCGATTGTCGCCTACTACGCGTTCAAGACGCTGATGGGGATGGAGTGGGACGTCTTCCCCGCCAGCGCGAGTGCCGCGACACTCGGCCTCTCAGTGGGGTCGTTCCTGATGGGGGCAATCATCGTCATCAGCGGGGTTAACGGGAGCGCGCTCCCGCGTGGTGACCTGCTAATCGCCGTTGGTGGACTCTCCGCTCTCAACCTCGGTGTCGCAGTCGTTGAGGGGCTGCTTACGGGACTTATCGTCCAGTTCTTGGCTTCTGTCCGCCCCGACCTCGTCGGACTTACTGACCGTGACACTCGCGATGAGCCCTCGGGGGTGACAGCCTGATGCAGCGCTGGAAGCAGTACGGTAGCATGGCTGCCGTCTTTTCGGTGTTCCTCGCCGTTGGCTACTGGGGGTTCACTGCGACTGGTGGTGCCGTTCCATGGGCAAAGCGGGCCTCGCAAGCGCTTCAACGCGGCGTCCAAGACGGCGGTGGCTCGCTCGTGAATCTTGGACGTGGTATCATCGTTGCCGGTCCCATCCGGAAGGGCGGACTGATGGTCGAATTCGGCGGAATTGTTCTCGCCTTCGCCCTCTTGGGTCTCGGGCTGTACGTCTACGTCGACCGTTACGGCGGCTTCGGTGATGACGAACGACCGACACGGTAACCGTGACAACGCTCTCGAATCACGTCCCTGATCCCCGGCTCATTACGGCGTTCGCCGAGCGGCGAGACGGACCGTTACATCGAATCAACCCGTGGACGAAGGTCGGCGTCGTCGGTGTGCTCGTTCTCGCCGTCACGGTGTTCGACCGCCTCGCGCTCTTGGCCGGTCTGTACGGAACCGTACTAGTGATCTACGGACTCGCGGACCTGCCATTTCGGCGGCTCATCGGCTGGTACACGCTCCCGATGCTGTTCATCATCTCGGTCGCCGGACCGCTTGCGTTTCTCGAACCGGGGACGCCGATCGGGGGCGCAGTCCCGACGCCCTTCGGCGGTTTCTCGGTCACGTGGGAGGGCCTCACCCTCTTTTTGGAGCTCAGTTGTCGGTCACTCACGGTCGTCACGTTCGCGCTGACGGCGTCGATGACGACCAAATACACCGATGTCGCGTACATGCTCGGGCGACTGCTCCCGCGACCGATCGACCAGATCGCCCTGCTCACCTATCGGTTCACGTTCGTTATGCTCGAAACGCTTGAGGACTTGGTGAAAGCCGCGCTCTCCCGCGGAGCGAACTTCTCGGAATTCTGGTCGAATAAACGGCTGTACGCCCGGATCCTCGGCATGACGATGCTGTCGGCGATCGAGCAGTCCGAACGACTCGTCAAGTCGATGGAAGCCCGCGGATACGACGGCGACCTCACGCTGTACGGGGACGTCCCGCGACCGCCCGCTCGTGAGCTCATCGTTATCGCCGCTTGCTACGCCGGCGTCGTCGCCTACGCCCTGGTCGGCGTCTACGAGGTGATTCCAGTATGAGTACGAATCATTCTGAAGACCGGCGGCCCCTGGTCGATTTACAGTGTGAAGCCCACACGTACCCGGACGGGACGGTTGGTATGCACGAGGTCGACTTCTCCGTGTATTCCGATGAGGTCGTGGCCCTCGTCGGTGGCAACGGCGCCGGAAAGTCGACGCTCCTCGAACATCTGAACGCTACCCTCATTCCCGATGACGGCGAGCTCGTCGTCGACGGCACCCCGATCACCGAGGACAACAAGCCACACGCGCGAAAAGAGGTCGGGTTCGTCTTCCAAGACGCCGATACGCAACTCGTCGCGCCCACAGTCCTTGACGACGTGATGTTCGGCCTTCAGAACTACGGGGTCCCCGGAGACGAAGCGAGGGAACGCGCTCGTGAAGCGCTGGCGACTGTCGACGCGAGCCATCTTGAAGACCGAATCCCACACTACCTGAGCGGCGGGGAGAAACGGCTCGCTGGCCTCGCCGGTGTGCTCGTCCTCGAACCAAGTGTGGTCGTGCTCGACGAACCGCTCGCGGGGCTCGATCCCGATCGGTCCCAGCTGGTCGCGGAGCGGATCGAGCAAATTCACGAGGACGGTATCAGTGTCGTCCTGTCGACGCACGACCTCGAATTCGCCGCCGAAGTCGCGGACCGCGTCTGCGTGATGGCCGAAGGCAACATCATCGGAGGCGGAACACCCCGAGAGGTTTTCTACGACGACGCCCTGTTGGCGGACGCGAACCTTCACCCACCGAGCGCGGTTCGTGTGGCTCGTGACGCGGAGCTGGGGGCGACGGCACAGCCGGTGACCGAATCGGACCTCGTGTCGCTCCTGACAGAAGCTGGGAATTCAAATACCGCACCGAAACCCTCCACAGACGGACACAGACATGACTGACCGCCTTCTTCGGCATCTCTTACGACTTCTTGATGAGACTCAGTCGAGTGGTCGGAGCCTACGTGAGCGATATCCTACGACTCGGGAGTACTGTGATATTCGAAGATAAATCACCGATAAAATAGAGAACAAATCATGCGCACAAGCTTCAACATTCCCGATGACCTCCTGTCCGAGTTCGATGAAACGTGGCAAGCAGAAGGATTAAAATCGCGTTCGCGTGGCGCCCGCGAAGCGATGCAAGAGTACATTGAGGCACACACCAGATTGGAAGATATCGAAGGCGACGTCGTCGTCGTCATGGCCTTCGATTACGAACACGAAGCGGTTATCGAAGACATCCACGACGTACAACACCAGTTTCAGGACGTCTTGACCTCCTCCCGCGCCTAAAGTCACGGGAATCCCATCATGGGATTTCAGGCCGAGCGCGGCCCTAAGGTTTCAAGACGCATACGTTCCAAGCGTCTCTTGCTGGGTGTCAGCATCGGCTTGGCTGTCTTGTGGGACGGTCAAACGTCCCCCTTCCTCAGCCGAGTCATCGCCACTCGTGTATTCTCTTGAGTGACTCTCTCCGCTGAGGTAGCGGTCTGCAATATTGAGCGCGGCATTAACGTCTGCTTGGTACTCTGAAACCCAACACTCCGAGTTGGAACACGTGAACATCGCCTGCTTCGGACGGTAGCCCTGTTCTCCGCAACAGTGGCACGTCTTCGAGGTGTACGCGGGATTCACCGTCTCCACACGAATCCCTTTCTCAGCCGCTTTGTAGCGAATCTGGGCGTGCATCTTGGCGAATCCCCATCCGTGGAGGCGGCGGTTCATGAACGCGCCGTAGTTCATGTTCTCACGGATGTGCGTCAAATCTTCCAGAACCAGTACGGGGTTCTCGATTTGGTCGGCGTAGGCGGTTACCTCCGATGTGACCGTGTGGAGGATGTGATCGATGTGTCGCCACAACTCGTCGCCGTAGGACTCTGCGATACGTTCGCTTCCGCGTTGCTGAAGGCGTCGAGTCGACGTAAAATACGTCTCACGGAGTTGTCGGACTCGCTTGCCTTCGTCGTTCCAGAGGTTGGGTGCAGTCGGGGAGCCGCGCTCGTCACGGTGACACACCGTTAACAAAGAGGCTTCCCCGATGTCTACCCCAATCGGCGTTTCCGCCGAACTGGCTTCTCGTTCCTCTACGTCTCGCGTAGCGACGATGTGGAAGTACCACTCACCGTCGCGGTTGAACAGCCGACATTCACCCATTTTCGCGTCTCCCGCGTGCAACGCTTCCAACCACTCCCGTTGTTCGGGGTTCGGTTGGGCGGGCAACCAGAGGTGGTAGTCGTCGTGGTGCGGGATTTTGACGTACCACTCAATTGCATTCTGTGGTTTGTGGTCGAGCTTCGGGCCTTCGTTCGTGAACCGAACAGGGTGGTCGTCGTGAAGCTCTTTCGCGTCGTAGCTTCCCCCACAGAGTTGCGGGACGTACTTCTTGAGCGCGTTCTTCGCGTAGCCGCTCAGGTCGTAGTTGACCACTACGTCGTTGGCCGCAGACTGTGTGGTGCAGTTGGCGTTGAACGCGGCTTCAAGCGCGTCTTGGTACGCTTTTTTCGTCTCACAGAGTTTGCGGTGCTTGTGGACGTTCGGTTCCACAAGCTTGAGTTCCAGCGTCTCGGTGAGTTCGGTCACTGTTCGTCCTCCTCGTGGCGCTGTATGTACTTCTCGACAGTCTCGCTCGAAACGTGTCCCGCTGTTCCTGCGTAGTAGCCGCGTGCCCACTTGATTTTCTCTCCGTCGTGGTCGGCGTGTCGGTGATTGTATTTCCGCGAACTGATGCCTTTGAACCAGTTGGCGAGAAGTGACGGGGCGTGTTTCGGCGGGCTACTGACGAACAGGTGGATGTGGTCGGGTTGGACGGTCAGGTCAATAATCTCCAACCCTTTCTCGTCGGCTATTTCGTGGAGGATGTCTCGCACACGGGTTGCAACGTCACCGACGAGTACCGATTGGCGGCACTTCGGTATCCACACTATGTGGTAGTTGAGGTTGTAGGTTGCGTGCCGTGTGGTCTTCATCCGTATTACACACTATGCCTCTGTGGTGAGTTAAAAATATCGTACACGGTGGGAAATCCAGCCGTGCTATCGTCGGTGGAGATGTACGCTATTGTCCGCTTGACCCGCGCCTGAAGACGCGGGTATGCGCTCGCACTATGTATCACGACCACGAATCATATCCATGAAGGAGAGTGGTGTCTCGAGACGCTCTTTTGTAACGGGCCAGCCTCGCGCGTCCGGACTCTCACCTATCGCTTGCGCGATTTCGATACGGTGAGTCGTGTTAAACTGATGCTCCTCGCTGAGCACTGAGCGGTGCTCAAGACTTGGTGCGCTGATCGATGTGAGCATCGCCCAGTGAGGCGATTGAGTAATCCACCGCTTGGACATTCGGCACTGCTCGAACGCTGTTGACGAATCCAGATAGTGCTTCTGTGGCCCCCTGTAAAACGTACAACTCCATACAGTACTGGTCTTTGACGTGTGTGTGGGTAGTTGCGGAGACGATAGCATCGTACTCGTGGCGTACTCTCGTGAGACGCTCTTGGACGGCAGGTTGACAGTACTCGAAGACGACCGTTACCGTACACATCTGCTTTTGTCCCTCGATACGTTGCTCTTGAAACTCTTCGAATAACGTGCGTGTGCCTTCGCGAACGACTTCGCTTCGGCCACTGTACCCGTGTTCTTCGGCGAACTCGTCGATGCGTTCCAGCAACGCCTCGGGCATCGAGATGCTAACAACGCTCATATATTAAAGTTTTATTCATTCTTATTAGTTTCTGTTATGACGATAGAGTATAAGCATAATAATTAGTATTTTAGTGTAGCAGATTCATAACCAGAGTATGCCGTCCAACAACGACCCGATCCCGGTAACAATTCTCAGCGGAAGCCTCGGAGCTGGCAAGACGACGACGCTCAACCACATTCTTAGTAGCGAACAGGAACTCAACGCCGCCGTTTTAGTAAACGATATGGGCGAAGTGAACGTCGACGCCGACCTCGTCGAACGCGAGTCGGATCTCACCCAGAACGACGATGAAATCATCGAGATGTCGAACGGGTGTATCTGCTGTCGGCTTCGCGGGGACATGCTTGACGAGGTAGGCCGATTGGCTGAAGAGCGAGACTTCGAGTACCTCCTCGTGGAGTCGTCTGGGATCAGCGAACCGATTCCGGTCGCACAGACGTTTGCTCGCGGGTTCGAAGACGCGGATTTCGACCCTACGGGGGTCTACGAACTCGATACAATGGTCAGCGTCGTTGACGCGCACAGCTTCTGGAAGGGGTTTGATTCCGGTCAGGCCCTCACGGATGAATCCATCGATCCACAAGGGAACCGCGTCCCCGAGGAGGCGCTGATGGATCAGATCGAGTTCTGCGACGTCCTCTTGTTGAACAAGTGCGATCTCGTCCCCGATGATGAACTTGAAGAGATGGAGGCAGTGTTACGGGCACTCCAACCGCGAGCAAATATTGTCCGAACCGAACACGGAGCAATAGACCCCAGAGAGATCCTGAATACGGGTCGGTTCGATTTCGATCGCGCAAGTCAGTCTGCCGGATGGAAGCGTGAACTCCAGCACGGCCATCACCACGAGTCGGCCGCCAACGAACACGGGGTCACTTCGTTTGTCTTCGAATCCCGCCGACCGTTCCACCCCGAGCGGATCGCTCGCTTCTTCGCCGACCTCCCCGACGGTATCATTCGCGCGAAGGGCTTCTTCTGGTCCGCCGGTCGCGAAGACATCGCGATGGGTCTCGACAAAGCGGGCCAGTCGGTTCGGGCCGGTCCGAAAGGGACGTGGATCGCCACGCTCCCAAAGGCCCAACAGGAGCGCTACTTCGCCGCCCGCCCCGGCATCAAAGAGGACTGGGACGACCAGTGGGGCGACCGGGGATCAGAGCTCGTGTTCATCGGCCGCGAATTCGATCAGGAGACACTAGTCGAGCGACTGGAAGACTGTGTCCTCTCAGACGCAGAAATGGAGGAGGACTGGAACGAGTATCCGGATCCTTTCACCGCCGACGAACAGCGCGAACTCGCACTGGCTGACGACTGATGGCCGTCGACGAGCAACCCCCGGTCACAATCCTGAGTGGCGGTCTCGGCGCCGGAAAGACGACCCTGCTGAACCACCTCCTTACCGTCGGCGGCGAGGAGTACGATATCGCCGTTCTCGTCAACGACGTCGGCGAAGTAAACGTCGACGCCAACCTCATCGAGAACGGCTCTGAGCTCTCGCTGGAAGACGGCGGCGTCACGGAACTGTCGAACGGCTGTATCTGTTGCGGCCTCCAGAACGAACTGGACCAGGAGTTGCTGCGTCTGGCCTTCGACGAGGAGTTCGATTATTTAGTCATCGAAGCCTCGGGGATCAGCGATCCGGTCCCCATCGCCCAGCGGTTCGTCTCGCCCGCACGTGCGTCGACGCTGTACGATCTCGATACGACCGTCACAGTGGTCGACGCCGCACAGTTCTATCAGGCGTTCGTCGACGGTCGTCCGATCAAGTCGACGGATGACGGCTCTCGACCGCTTTCGGACCTCCTCGCCGAGCAGGTCGAGTTTTGCGACGTACTCGTCCTCAACAAGTGTGACCTCGTCACGGAAGACGAACGCGAGGCGGTCGAACGCGTGCTCGAAACGCTCCACCCCGAAATCGACATCACCCGCACGACCGAGAGCGCCGTCGAACCCGACGACGTTCTCGGAACTGGACGATTCGACAGAGAACAAGCGAAAGGGTCCGCCCGGTGGAAGCAGGTGCTCTCAAACGACCACGGAGGGGCCGGAGAGCTGGAATCAGCAGAGATGGACCACGGTGGCGGTCATAGTCACGACGAGGGTTCCGAGCGTGACAATGGTCACGACGGTACCCACGATGGTCAGGGTGACGACCACGATCACCGTCACCCGCCGGAGGAGTTCGGTGTCGACTCGTTCGTGTACGAGCGCCACCGGCCGTTTCATCCGGAACGGTTCACCCAGTGGCTCCGCTCATTCCCCGAGTCCGTCGTCCGGGCGAAAGGACACTTGTGGGTCGCTGGACGCGAGCGATACGCGCTGGACTTGAGCCAAGCGGGTACGCAGACGCACGTCGAAGTCAACGGCCGATGGGCGGTCACGGTCCCCGAGTCCCAGCGTGAATCCTATCGGGAGTCACGACCGGATCTCCACTGGGACGAACAGTGGGGAGACCGTGAAATAAAACTCGTCTTCATCGGTGCTGGAATGGACGACTCGGCCATCGCTGCCGCCCTCGACGACTGTCTCCTCTCAGAATCGGAGATGGCAGAGAACTGGGACGAACTCGAGAATCCGTTTCCGGGGACGATGGACCGGTCTCAGCCACCGATGGAACAGCGTCTCGTGGTCGGTGAGGGACAGTGACCGGGAATCACTCAGAGCTCCCGTCGGCGGCGGACCGGCGGACGACGGATCAAGACGGTCACGACTGCGTCGATCCCCTCGGTGTCGCAATCGTAACCATCTCCTCGTCCCGAGGAACCGCCACGGAGGCGGACCCAACTGATCCCGGTGGTGACGCCGTCGCAAACACTCTCGTCGACGCAGGTCACGTCGTCACGTCACGCCGGACGGTTCCGGACGACTACGTCCGGATTAAGACCACCGTGAGCGAGTGTCTGGATCGGTCGGACATTGACCTCGTCGTGACTACCGGCGGGACTGGAGTCACTGTCGACGACGTCAGTCCGGACGCGGTGAGCGAACTCTTCGACCGCGAGCTACCAGGCTTCGGCGAGGCGTTCAGGCGGCTCTCGTGGGAGGAGGTCGGAACCCGAGTCGTCGCGACCCGCGCGACGGCGGGTATCGCCCGCGACGTCCCGGTGTTCGTGCTGCCCGGAAGCGTGAACGCCGCTGAACTCGCTACGGCCGAAATTATCGCGGAGGAAGCCCCGCATCTCGCCGGACTCGCGACGCGACACAGGGTGGAGTAGATGCAGGGGTCCAAAATGTATCAGGAGGTAATCCTGGATCACTACCGCAATCCTCGAAGGTGGGGGCGCCTCTCGCCAACTACCGTCTCTCACACTGGCGAGAACGCTTCCTGTGGCGACGAACTCACCTTCGACCTCAGACTCGCCGAGGACGGTGAAACGATCGAAGAGGTCACGTTTACTGGAGAGGGCTGTGCGATCAGCATTGCGAGCGCGAGCCTGCTCGCCGAAGAGCTCCCAGGAATGACGCTCTCGGAGGTTCATGACCTCGACCGTGAGGACGCCCTCGATCTCTTGGGAGTCGAGCTGACGCCAATGCGCGTCCCGTGTGCTGTACTCGCGGAGAAGGTGGTTCAGGACGGCATCGAGAACTATGAGGAGGGCACGTAACCGATGACACTGTACGGAATTGGGCTGGGGCCGGGCGCGACTGACCTGCTCACGGTTCGCGGCAAGCGACGGCTCGAATCGGCCGACATCGTCTACTCACCCGGACGACTGTCACGGCGCGTCGCGGCCGAGTACGTTCCCGACTCGAAACTGGGTGACCTCGAGTTCCCGATGACGACCGACCCACAAGAGCTGGAAGCGGCGTGGGAGGTGGCGGCCGCGGAAGTCGCGCCGAACGCACGCGACGCCGACGCGGCGTTCGTCACGCTCGGCGATCCCTGTATCTACTCGACGTTCGGACACCTGCGTCGGACGCTTCGCGAGCAGCACCCCAGCGTCGACATCGAAGTCGTCCCCGGTGTCAGCAGTGTGACGGCGTTCGCTTCGGTCCTCGGGGTCGACATCGACGCTGGCGCTGAACTGACGCTCCGCGAGGCGACCGACGGAGAAGCACCGATCGGTCCGAATCGGTTGATCCTGTTCAAAGTGACTGACGCACCGACGACCTACGAAAAGATGACTGAAGCAGGGTACGAGGTGACGTTCGGACGGCGACTCTTCATGGATACCGAAGAGGCCCTCGTTACGAACAATCCCGGAGAGGTAACTGATCGAGACTACTACACGCTCGCGTACGCAAAGAAACGGGCAGCGACTGGGTCTAAGTGACGGGCTGACGCTGTCGGTCGTCCGATTAAGACCAACGTGAACTAGCCTCAGGCGATAACGCCGAGGGTTTCTAGTTCTTCCGTGGAGTATTCCGCGCGGAGTTCTTTGGTCGAGTGTTCGCGGAGGATTTCCGTACGCTCTTCATCACTCATCTCGGCTAGGTCGCTGAAGCAGTGACACATTACATCCATTCATTCGGGCTACGAGTAGGAAAAACCTGTTAGCACCATTCTCAGGGTTGTGTAATACGGATTTCGAGGTAGCAATCATTAGTAATTCTACGACTCGCATTAGTTACCCCGACACCGGTTACTAAACTCAGATTTCAGTTAGTGCTTCTTATTAACTTAGATGTCTGAAATCACAGTCTTTATTATCTGGTCTGCTATTATTATCAATAGATGCCTCGATACACCCGACGTCGACTCATCGCAGCTGGACTCGGTACGGCAACCATCGGTGCGCTCGCGGGCTGTACATCGAACAATGGCGATTCCGGCGCGGCGGAGAATGACGGCTCAACAGCGACAGAGAATACCGTGCCGGAAGCCCAGTCTTCGTTCTTCGTATTCGGGGACTTGGCCAGCCAGGTTGCAGGCGACACCGCGACCGCAGAGACGCTCGTCCCGATCGGCCAACACGGCCACGGGTGGGAACCAGGGCCACAGATTCAGGGAGCAATCCTCGAATCTGACCTCTTTCTCTACGGAATGGAGGGCTTCCAGCCGTGGGCTGACGACCTCGTGACGAGTCTCGGTGACGACGACGCCGACGTCGATATCGTCGCTGCCGGTGCTGGTATCAACCTCATCGAAGGCGGACACAACCACGATCACGGTCACGAAGGAGATCATGAGGGCGAACACGAGGAAGGCCACGACGGTGAAGGAGAGCACGATCACGGTGGGGAGACTCCCTGGGAGTGGGCTGGCCTCTACCACCTCGAAGCTGGCACCTACACGCACACGTTCCACGAGGGCCCCGATCCGAGGATGCAGCTCGCCGTCATCGCGACCGACGAGGGTGGCGACCACGGCATTCACCACGTCGAGGAAACTGCGGCCGCCCTCTACGGCGACCACGACACGCACACACCGGTCGAAGGCGGCGAGACACTCACGCCGTCCAGTGAGTCACTCTATCACCTCCAGTTCGCGGACTCCGGTGAGACGACTTTCTCCATCGACATCGAAACAGAGGGTCACTATGTCCTCTTTGCCCAGCACGCTCCCGCTGAGTTCGACGCGACGCTCACCGACGGCAGTGGGTCGGTCATCGAACCCGAAGTGACCGAGAGTGCGGGCGGACACGGACACGAGGGCGATGGCGAGCATGAGGGTGAACACGGCCACGAGAGTGGAGAAGAACACGAAGGCGAGCACGAGGGAGAAGCCGATCACGAAGGCGAGGAGGGACACGGCCACAACCACTCTGGCGGGGCTGACCCACACTTCTGGCTAGACCCTGAGCGAGCGAAGCAGGCGGTCGACAACATCCGGAGCGGGTTCGTCAACGTCGACGGCGACAACGCCAGTGCCTACGCCGAGAACGCCGAATCGTACCGGAACCGCCTAGACGAACTCGACGAGTCGTTCCAGTCCGCGCTAGAGGGCGCCTCGAAAGACGTCGTGTTCGTCGCTGGTCACAACGCCTTCCAGTATCTCGGCCAGCGCTACGACTTCGAGGTCCGGACGCTGACAGGACTCTCACCGGACGACCAGCCGACGCCGAGGGACATCGAACGGGCCCAAGAGATCATCGCCGAACACGACCTCCAGTACGTCTGTGCTGACCCGCTCGAATCCCAGACAGCGGCGAACCAGCTCGTCGCAGAGACCGACGCCACCGAAGTCCTCCCGCTGACGCCGATTCCCGGACAGACCCAGGAGTGGGCCGATGAGGGCTGGGGCTACATTGAGATCATGGAAAACATCAATCTCGAGACCCTGAAGCAGGCCCTCGACGCAGAATGAGCGACACCACGTCTGGCGACACGGAACCGGAGTGGGACGGAAACGCCGAGCCCAGCCCATCCAAGAGCCCTCGTTCGGGACTGATGGCATTGGTCGTCGGCCCTGCGGAGAGACCCGTCTGTACGATTTATCCGCCGGACGTGGCTGTTCCGTATCGGACAACAACCTGGATTACGGCGTACGGGAACTCGTTCGTCGACCTCGACGACTACCGATGACGACAGCAACGATGGAGCGGCAACAGTCGGGGAACCCCCTCATCAGCGTCGATGACGTCACGTTTGGCTACGGAGAAGTCCCGGTTCTCGAGTCGGTGTCGATCGACGTCAAGCCCGGCTCCTTTCTCGGACTGGTCGGGCCGAACGGAAGCGGCAAGAGCACGCTGCTTGACTTGATGCTCGGACTTCGTCGACCAGACGAAGGCACGGTGTCGCTGTTCGGCGAACCTGCCCACAAGTTCGACGCCGGTGAACGGATCGGATACGTTGCACAGGAGGCGACGAAGGCGGCGCGCGATATGCCGATCACGGTTCGAGAGGTTGTTGAGATGGGGCGGTACCCGCGGCGGCTTTTCGGTCGATTCTCGGCAGCGGACCGGCAAGCGATCGAAGACGCGCTGGAACAGGTGGGAATCACAGACCTCGCGTCTCGCCGGGTCGGTCGACTGTCCGGTGGTCAACGCCAACGGGTGTTCATCGCCCGTGCGCTCGCCTCAGAGGCCGATCTGCTCGCACTCGACGAACCGACGGTCGGCGTGGATGCCGAATCCAGAGAGGAGTTTTACGGCCTCATCCATGACTTGAACGCGACCGGGCTGACCGTCATCCTGATCGAGCACGACATCGGTGTCGTTACCACACACGCGACGGACGTCGCCTGTCTCAACCGTCAGTTGTTCTTCGACGGCGACCCGGAGGAGTTCGTCGAGACTGATGCTCTCTCGCAGGCCTATGGGAAAGACCAACACATCCTCCAGCACGACCACAAATAATGTTCACACTACGTCGCCTCGGAGAGAGTGTTCCACTCGACAACGTGATAGCGACTCCGCTTTTTGCTGTCAACGTCTTCGCCCCTATCGAGTGGTTCCTCAACTACGTCTTTGGTCCCGGAATGGACGTGTTGGCCGACCTGCTCGGCATGCCGATGCTCGAATACCCGTATATGCAACGTGCCTACCTCGCTGCGTTGTGTATCGCTCTCATTGGGCCGGTCGTCGGGACGTTCCTCGTTCATCGAGAGATGGCGATGATCAGCGATACGCTCGCGCACACAGCCTTTGCCGGCGTCGCCGTCGGGTTGTTCCTCAATTCGGCCTTCTCGCTCACGCTATCGCCGCTGCTCACCGCATTCGTGGTCGCAATCGTCACGGCGCTACTCGTAGAGTTGCTCGTCGAACACGCCGGAGCGTACAGCGACACCTCGCTGGCGATCGTCCTGACGGGAGGATTCGCAGTCGGCAGTATCCTTATCACTGCCACCGACGGTGGCATCGCGGTCGGTATCGACGCCTACCTCTTCGGCAGTTTGGCGACTGTCTCGACAGAGAGCGTCGGTATCCTCGTGTTAATGAGTGTCCTTGTCGGTAGCCTCGTCACGCTGGCCTATCGGCCACTCTTGTACGTCACATTCGACGCGACGGCCGCCCGCGCGGCGCGACTGAACGTCCGCCTATACAAACGCCTCATGGTCGTGCTCACGGCGCTGGTCGTCGTCAGCGCGATGCAGATTATGGGCGTCATCCTCGTCGCTGCGATGCTCGTCGTTCCGGTCGCCGCTGCGGCGCAAGTCGCCGAGAGCTTCAAGCAATCCATCTTACTGGCGATCCTCGCCGCCGAGTTCGCGGCGATAGCCGGTGTGACGCTGTCGTACGTCTACGGAATTGCGGCCGGCGGCTCGATCGTCGTCGCGGCGATTGCAGTGTACGCCGTCGCGCTTAGTAGTCGAAAGTTGGGGTATCGGCTTCCGATCGTACAACGGTTCAGTGATCGTCAGTCCAATCACCACCGAAAAGAATTGGAAGTCGACGGAGGAAAACGAGAGTGACAGTCGTTAGGTTGACCGCTGATCACTCACTGAGTGGTGATCCCCCCTACGAGTACGTGATTGTTGGCGGCGGAATTCACGGCACTTGCCTCGCAAACCACCTCATTACGGAGAGTGAGTACACGCGCGACGAGATTCGGATCCTCGACCCGCGCGAGGAGTTACTCGCTTCGTTCGCCAAGAAGGCCAATCAGTGCGGCATGGAGACCCTCCGGTCGACGTTCGTCCACCACATCGACACCGAGTCGTTCTCGCTCGAGTCGTTCGCGGAAGGACACCACCGAGCGAACGAACTCGTGTCGACGAAGAACTACCCGGACCGACCGACTCTCGACCTGTTTCTTGACCACGCTCGCGACGTTATCGAGCGTCGTGAGCTTTCCGACTGTCATCATCGGTTGAAGATAACCAATGTTTCCCGGTCTGCGGGCACAGAGACGTATCTGGTGGAAGCGGACGCGGGAGCGATTGAGACCCACCGCGTCGTCTTGGCCGTCGGGCTCGGTGCGACACCGACGCTCCCAGAGTGGACGGCGTCGCTCCCGGACGACGCGCCGCTCGCACACGTCTGGGACGAAGCGTTCGACCCGGCGACGCCCGACCCGTTCGAGGGGCGAACGTTCGTCGTCGGAGGGGGTATCACTGCCGGGCACCTCGCCTGCCGTCTGGCAGAGCGGACCACGGTGACACTCCTGTCGCGTCACGAACTCGAAATCGAACTGACCGAGGCCGACCCGCACTGGATCAACTGGCGTCACATCGGCAAAGAGATCCACACGCTCCCGCCGGGATCGGAGGCTCGTCTCGATCGGATCCGGTCCGCCCGCAACGACGCCACGATCCCGCCGTACGTCGAACGACGACTGTCCGAAGCGCGTGACGGTGGTGCGCTTGAACACCGGCAAAGCGAAATCACGTCTGTGAACGCGACAGACGAGGGGCTATCCCTCCGCTTCGACGACGGCACGAAAGCGACGGCCGCACGCGTCGTCCTCGCGACCGGATTCGAACCGGTTCCCGAGCAGCCGCTGGTCGGCCGCGTCAGCGAGTCACTATCGCTCGCACGCGGGGCCGAGGGATTCCCCGTTCTCAACGATCGAACCCTCGCGTGGAGACGGACCGACGGTACTGAGTCCGCGGTGTACATTTCGGGCGCGCTCGCGGAGCCCAGCGTCGGTCCTTTCGCTCGCAATATCGTCGGTGCCCGCCGGGCCGCAGAACGGATTCTCGACCCACCAGATCAGGCGCAGACAGGCCCGCTCCCGATGAGCTCTCGAGGAGGATCGTGACGTGGCTTCGACCGATCTCACGCTCGCTGTCTCGCTTGGCGCACTCAATCGACTCGCACGGCCCGCCCACGCCCTCGAAGACGCCACTACCTGGAGCAGCTACGTCGGGATCGTCCCCTCGGAGCCGTCGTACATCGAACGACGACGGGTGCGAGAGGCCGGATACCACCAAGAGTTCCTGTCCGGACCACGTTCGATAGCGGAGGCGCTGACGGCGGTCCGAGGACACTTCGAGACGGAACGGTACGTATTCGTCGGGACAGACGAGACCGCGAGGGTGGTAGAGACAGTACCCGACTGGACGTTTCAATTAGTGACCGACGCTGCGGGCACTGCGGACTGGGAGATTGAGACTACGTCCTCAACTGGCGGCAACTGGCCGTAGCGAGATGAATGAAGCTGAATATATAAAGCGCTCGCCTGTCGCGGTAAGACAACTCGTTTGTAGGACTGGAAACTCACTCAGAATATCCACGAGTAGCGACCGGGAATTGACCTCCTCCTCCGCGTAAACGCGGAGGAATCCGACCATCGGATTCGGGCGGTCGTCGCCATTTGGTTCCAACCCGCACTCGGAGGGAACCGGCGACACACCGGGGAAACTCTCGTTTGTCTCCCTCGTAGGGCTGTGGCCCGGCCAATGAGGCCCCGTCGGAATCCGTGTCATTGCCGTGTGGACCACCGTTAGTTCACCACCCCTTGTGGTTCGGGGACGGCCTCTCACCGATTCCGTAGCATCCGTGACAACTGGAGGCCACAGGCTTCAAACTACCGGAACAAACGAGCCGAGTGTCGCTCGACCTCCGCCTGAAGACGGAGGTATGCACTTGTATCTTTATCAGAGAAACCGCTTGTCGGCCTGTTCTGATCGGATCGTCGATTCCGACGCATCGAGCCAGCCTGTCTCCACCTCGGACGGAATATCGAACTCGGGAACGAACGGTTTGATATCAAGCAATGGTGTCCCGTCGACGACGTCGATACCGCTCACGGTCAGTTCTTGTTCTGTGACGGACTCGATTGCCACAACGGAGAGGCCAATCGGATTCGGACGTTGTGGCGCCCGTGTCGAGAAGACTCCTCGCTGTTCGTCATCGAGAAACGGTTCGATCCGTAGGGGAGCTTCATCGCTAGATGCGTGAAAATGGTACAACAGCATACAGTGCGAGAACTCGGCAAGATCCGCTAATCCGTCCGCATACGACGCCTCGATTTCGACAGTTCCTGTGACTGAATCTGCCCCGATCGGTTGAATCGGCATTCCTTCTGCTGATTCGAACGACGTCCGAATCACTCCAATCGATTCGTAGCTGAATGTGTCTTTGGGCACATTCGTTGCTTCGTCTTCTACCGAAAAATCAGTATCGTGACCGAGACAGATATTTTCCGCGGCGTAGTGATTGGTGAATAGCACCACAAGTCAATAGATATTGGACACAAAACCAGCCTATCCTCCGAAACAGTGGACAGCTGATTCCCACGATGCTATATAATAACGTTCACTTTTATATGTTCAGATAGTATTGTGTGTATGGGTACGAACCATACAACAAAGTCAGACAGTATGCTTCAGTGGCCGTCGGAATCGATCGGGTATGTGGCGGTTCTTTTGGCCCTCATTACGGGACTCATCCATCTCGTGGCGACGACGCGAGCGATTGAAATGAGCGTTGTGCTGGCGGTTCTCTTCGTGCTTAACGGACTAGGTTTCCTTGGCGGAGCAGCACTGTATTTCACCCGGTTTTGGCGACGCTCATTTTTCCTGGTGGCTGCAGTGTACTCGTTGGTGACAATTCTTGCGCTATTCCCGTTCCGGGGTTGGGGGATTGAAGCATTCTACATGAACGGGGCGATTAATCCAATTGTCACCATCACGAAGGTTGCGGAAGCTTTCCTCGCGATCGTGTCGGTTTACCTGTACAGCAGCACAAGCGATTAACAGCTTCACCGGTTCGAATTTGCTCTGCGGTTCAATTCCCTTTGACATTCCCCTCGCGCTGAAGCGCGAGGCTTTCTCCTTGATCGCTCAGTGGTTCTCGTGGATGTGGTTGCGCAACGAATCGGTGTCGTCGAAATTCTCGTCGCACTCGGCACACGTGTTGTGGTGAAGCGCGACATGCTGGGTCACGCCGGCAGCGCTCTGGAACTGTGCATCGCAGCTGGAGCAGGTGTACGACATTACATTAACAACTCAGGACCATATATACAAGAGTATTATTAAAAAACGGAGTGTGAAAACTGCTTTAGAATATTAAATTGGAACACTTACTAACTAAGTTCCGAGCTCAAAACGAGATTTGACCAACCGCATCGAGCGCTAGCGAAGCTGGTCCGCCCGCTCTCGGAGCGCTGTCGGTAGGCTTGCGTCGTCGACCAGCGCACCGAGTTCTGTCGTCGCTCGGCATCGACCGAGCGCGTTCAACGCGTTCCGGCGGAACGACCCGTTGAGGCCGTCTGCGACGACGATAACGCGAAGCTGTGTCGTCGCGTCTATCTCGGCGAGCTCACCGATCGCCGCTTTACGGGTCTCGTGTGGTGCGTTCTTGTTGACGACAGTCCGGAAGAGGGATCGTGGCGAGGACATCGTCAGTCCGCGAGGCCGACCTCCTCGGCGCCGTCGTCGGTCGTCTCGGTCGGCTCCTCGGTCCCCTCTTCAAGTGTGGCAGAGTCTCCGTCGTCCCACGTCGGGAACCGGTCGTCGAAGGCGGTCCAGTCGGCATCCATTTCCTCGTCGGTCAGCAGGGCCGCATCGAGGTCGGTGCGGAGCGCGTCGTGGTCCATGTCCGTACCAATGAGCACGAGCTGGGTCCCCCTGTCACCCCACTTGTCGTCCCATATCTCTTCGAGCTCCGGATTGGCCTCGAAGTAGCTCTCGCGCTCGTTCTCCGGCAGCGTCGCAATCCAATTACCGGCCGACCCAACTCGGATCGACTGTCCCGCGACGTTCAATCCGAGTGCCATTTTTTCGCGACCCGCCAGCCAGAAGTGACCCTTCGAGCGGACGACGTTCGCGGGGAACGAGTCGAGCAGATCAGCGAACCGTTCAGAATGGAACGGACGGCGCGACGTGTAGACGAACGACGTGACGCCGTGTTCCTCTTCGGCGGACTCGTGCGGCTGCTGGAGTTCCCGTAGCCACCCCGCGGACTGGCTCGCTGCTTCGAAGTCGAACCGTCCTGTATCGAGGATCTCGCCGGGATCGACCGCGCCGTGTTCGGTTCGGATGATCTTCGCGCGCGGTTGCAGCACTTCGATCATCTCTTCGATCTCGCCGAGCGTCTCCTCGTCGACGAGGTCGCACTTGTTCAACAGCAGGACATCACAGAACTCGATCTGTTCGATCAAGAGGCTTCCGAGGTCTTTCTCGGTGTCGCCGTCCATCAGCGATTCCTTCGAATCGAACGTTGTCCAGAACAGGTGGGCGTCGACCACAGTGACGGTCGTGTCGAGTTCGTAGTAGTCCATCACTTCGATGCCGGTCTCCTCGTAGAACTCCGTGGGGTCGAGGTCTCCCTGGTCGAATCCCATGGTGAGCGTCTGGGCGACCGGCAACGGTTCGGCGACGCCCGTCGATTCGATTACCAAGTAGTCGAACTCGCGGGCTTGTGCGAGCTTCGCGAGCGCGTCCAGCAGGTCGCCGCGTAGCTCACAGCAGATACAGCCGTTCGACAGTTCGATCAGGTCCTCGTCGTCCTCCGAGATGTCCGAGTGTTCGGCGACGCGCTCGGCGTCGACGTTCACCTCGCCCATGTCGTTGACGAGGACCGCGACGTCTAGGTCCGTTCGCGTGTTCAGGAGGTTGTTCAGCACGGTCGTCTTGCCCGCGCCGAGGTTGCCGCTCAGCACGGTGACGGGAATCGTCTCTCGACTCATCTGTTATTAAGACTAGAGCGTATATTATTTATAATTGGCTATCTACTACCCTATATTGTTAACAGTGACATCCGAAGAAGCCCGTAAACACGAGTCGCTCGACGTAGCGATTGTCGGGGCAGGTGCCGCAGGCGTCGGTCTTGGGGCCGTCCTCGCGGATCTGGGTCTCGGCTCCTACGCCATCCTCGAGCGAGGCGAAGTCGGGGCGGCGTTCCTACAGTGGCCAGAAGAAATGCGCCTCATCACGCCATCGTTTCCTAGCAACAGCTTCGGCTGCCGCGACCTCAACGCCGTCACCACTAACACCTCGCCCGCATTTGCGCTCGAAGAGTATCCTGACAAGAACATGTTCCTCGAGGACTTGTCCTACTGCGAATCCGACATGTGCGACTGCTAATCATGACACGAGATACTCCGCAGAAAGATAGTGGGATCGATCAGCTGAACGATTCGAGAGACGACCGACACGTCTGCCGCATGACGGGACGCGAACAAGGTCTCGTCGGTAAGTACGACATCTGGCTCTGCCGACAATCGTTTCGGGAGCTGGCTCCGAAGATGGGGTTCAAAAAATGGCTCTGTAGTTTCGCTAGACGTGAAGCCGACGACTCCGTTATTGCTGTAGAAAGCGAAGAGACAGATCGGTGTGACATCCGAAATCCGTCTCTTCACGCGTGTTACGGTGGCTAAGGCTAAATCAGTTGTCGCTAATCCGGACGAACCCGCCGACCCCGAAGGGGGGGGCGGGTTCGCAGAGTGGGCGATGCTCACCGTGCATGCACTCCGCATCGAGCTGGCCAAATCCTACCGCGTCGCCGTGGATTTGCTCTCAGAAATGCCCGGCGTTCTTGAAGAGATCGGACTCACCAGACTTCCACACTACACGGTGCTTCGCACGTGGTTTGAGCGGATTCCAACTAAGACGTGGCGTGTGTTTCTCGGCGCGTCAGCCGAGAAACGCACCGGCCACGCTGCTATCGATTCGACTGGCTTTGACCGTGATCAGCCTAGCCGCCACTACGCTAACCGCACGAACTACCGCGTCAGAGCGCTGAAAGTCACCGCACTCGTGGATGTCGAAACGCTGTACATCACCGACATCCACTCGACCGCCTCGAAGAAGCACGATGCGAAGATCGGCCCGCAGGTCGCCCGACGCAACGCTGGCGACCTGCGGAGCCTCGCTGCTGATCGCGGCTACGACGCGAAATCATTCCGCGACGAACTCCGCGAAAATGGCATCAGACCGCTGATTAAACACCGGATCATGAATCCACTCGATCACGCCCACAACGCCCGCATGGACGGTGATCGCTACCACCAGCGCTCCATGTCAGAAACCGTCTTCTCGTCGATTAAGCGCACGCTCGGCTCCGCCGTGCGTGCGCGTAGCTGGTGGTTAGAGTTCCGAGAAATGCTGCTGAAAGCCACCGTATACAATCTTCGCCGGAGCGTCCGATAGCCGTGAAATCCGCCGCCGTGTACCGAAACTACAGAGCCGATTATTCAGAATATTTTATCTCACATCCATAATTCAGTGCTACTCGATATTTGGATAACTCCGAAGAGATGGTTCGGAAACGGTACTCACATATTGAAGCTGGAGAGCTCGGTGATCCCGCTGCTGAGGCGATCGAAGACATCGACAGATAACTGGTGTTTCGATTATTTTTAAGTACTGCCCGTATTTCATATAATGTTTATATAGTAGTGAGCCGTAGCATGGTACATGAGCCGTGAGACGGAATCGAACGCCACCCAGGGTGTGTCCATATCCGTTCCAATACCCGCCGCAGACGCGGATTTGTTCAAAAGCAAGGCAACGAACGACATCTTGCTATTTTTAACGAACCACCGATTCAAACAGTTCTCACAGCGCGAAGTGGCTGATCAGATTGGCCATTCCCAACAGACGGTTCGGAGAGCGATCAATACCCTCGTCGAGAACGAATTAGTGGTTGAATCGCCCGAGAACAATCAACGGCTCGTTCAGATCAACCGAGAGCGACTCGCTATTCCGGACGACCCTCTCCTCCGAATACCGCAACCAGAGTTCCAGAAGCCCGTGAAGGCCGCGGTCGATGAACTCACTGACCGTCTCGAGGGCGTCATCGGGATCGTTCTTTACGGAAGTGTGGCGCGCGGCGAAGCCGATCGGCGCAGCGACATTGACCTCTGGGTGCTCACGACGAACGATCGAGCCCCAAACCAACGAGAGGCGAACGCTGTTGGTCGCGACCTCGAAGACGCCGAGTTCGACGGGAATAGGTATGCTTACGACATCGACGTTGAGGCGGTCCAAGCGATTCCCATGTACACAGAAGACATTCGGGAAATTGTCGTTTCAGGAATCCCAATCTACAGCACTACCAAGTTTGAGACGGTCGAAAAGCTCCTCCTCGAGGGAGGTGATAGCGATGAGTAACAGGTCTGATCCAACTGACATCCTCGAGTCCCTGGAGCGGGCACAAGACGCCTTCAAGATGGCGGGCCGTGATCGAGCAGAGTTCGAGGAAGGGATTAGTGCCGACGATGACTGGAAGACTCAACTGACGAAAGCGTGCCGGCTCGTTGAGGTGACTAACACGCTTCAGGCGCAGGGAGACTACTACACAGCGATCATCGAGGTGAGTTTTGGAACCATAGAGAGATCCATCGAAGCGTACGCGCTCGCGATGTCGAACGATGAACTTCAGGACTTCAAAGATCACGAGTTCAGCTACAAACGCGCATACCAGATTGGCCTGTTCACCAAAGAAACAGCAGAAGATATGAAGGATCTGTATAGCGAGAACCGGACAGAGAGCTACTACGGCGGCGGGAGACCGACAGAAGAGCAGGCAGACGCAATGGCCAGTCTTGCCCTCGCCGTCCACCAATTCAGCGTGAACCAGATTCGGGAAGGGGGGGTCTGTCTCTGCGACTGACGGCCGCTCCGTCTTTGCCGTATATGGTATATCACTGTACCGGCTCTGATGGGATGAAAGCCTGCTAAGTCCCCAGCGTGCGTGAAGAGGTACTGGGGTGGTCAAAGGCCGATGATTCAACAGCGTCTTCGAACGCGTGGCTCTGATTGGCCTACGTGCCAAGGAAGCACCATCATGGGAGGCCGCCCGGATGCTAGCGGCATCCGGGCGGCGAGCCCGAATAGGTGTTGCTCCATTTACGCACATACCACCCATCAGCGCAGCAGCTCGTATCGATCTTCCAGATGCTCGACCGCATGGAGGAATCTGATCCACAAGAGGTGAGTTACTGAGGGCCGCCGGCTCGGCGGCCCTCATCGGCCGGTCGCAGCGGCCGTCAGCCACAGCTATAGCATTCACGTTTTGACCGCCTGCCGGACGATTCCTGAGCTATCACCGTGACTGCTTGCGATCTCTCTCCATGGACACGATCGGGTCGATCTTGACGAAAAATATAGTATTGCAGACGTGGTTTGTTGCGCTAGCAGGCTTTCATAGGTGTTGAAATCCTTAGAAAGTGACATATTCTGTTTAGGGTGTGGTCAGTACAGGGTACATATTTCGCACTCTGGTCAGTAGTGTATTGACACGGGGTTCGTTACAATAACAGCAGTTTCAGACGGGGTTTGTTGTAGTGAAGCAGGGGATAGTACACTTGGATGATGACCAGCCGCTAGGTCCTGTTAGTATGGCCTATTTCTGAATTCGCAACCTGCCCCGAACATCTATTTCGGAGGTGAATATATCTGGAGAAGGGGAATTGTACAAAGCCACGAAATACCTACTCCACGGCCTCTGAGTCACTGTATCGGCGATGTAGATGCTGAATCGACGAGTGAGTACTCACGATCTCGGCTCGTGCCTTCTGCTTCAAGAAGGTTGTACTGTGCCATCTTCGAAAGGTAGGTCCGGACCGTGCGCTTCGTCCGCGGATCGTCGACCGCGTCAGTATAGCGGTCGTGAATCTCGCTGGGTCCAAGTGGGCCGTGGTCGCGAACAATATCGTAGACGACTCGCTGATGCGGCGTGAGCGAGTCGAGACTCTTCTGCTTAATTTGAGCCCGAGCATCTTCAGCAGCGTCTCGGAGGATGTCGTTGGTGACCTCCTCGTGATTTTCGCGGTCAGCTGTGCTGGCTGCGCTGCGAAGCATCCCGATCGCGAGACGGGCATCACCAGCAGCGGCATCAGCGATCTGATAAAGCTGCTCGTCGGTGATAACGCCGTTTTCAAGCCCCCATTTCGTTCGAGCACTCAGAATGTCGTAGAGTTGCTCGTTGTGGTACTTGTCCATCCGGACGTGTTCGCTGGAGCGCAGCCGGCTCACAAGGCGGTCGTCGACGCGGCTGAACAGCTCTTCTTCTTTGTTTGCGATACAGATCACTGCGAACTGCTCCATACTGTGGAGGTCGTAGATGAGGCTCGGGTCTTCGAGTTGGTCGACCTCGTCGAGGATGACGACGGTTCGAGGACCGTCGTACTGTTGGAGGCGATCAATGAGCTCGTCGTGAGGTGTCGACTGGCGATGGATGTCTATCGTCGCGCCGATGTCGTCGAGAATCTGGTACAGCGTCCGGAAGCGACTATAGTTTCGCCAGCAATTCACGTAGGTGGCCTCGACGTCGAGTACTTCCTCGCGGAGCCGTTCGGTAACGAACTTCGAGACACAGGTTTTACCGACACCGCTCGGGCCGGTGACGATGGCCGTGTCAGCCGGCTCGCCGTTCGTGATCGGTTCAAGAACGCTCGAGAGGTGGTTGACTTCGGCGTCGCGATGCTCGACTTCTCGAGGGACGAACCCGGCGCGGAGGACGCGAGCATCACGGATCATCGGTCGGTGGGTAGTTATTCTCAGCGTGAGTGATATAAGTGTGACTGGGGAGATTCCGGAAAAGCTCTGATCGCAGTGATATATTCACCTCGATTGCTCCGCCGTCTCTCGATTCTGATTGTGGAACCACACTGTTTCCGGAAACGTCCAGAAACCCAATCAACGGTGTGGAGCTCGCTCTATACTGATCATAGTAGTTCGAGCCGGCTGGACCTCATGAAGAACACTGTCTGACGTGCTCATCGAGGTCGCTAGGTCGTAGATACAGACAGACAGCTTTAGCTCTGGTTGCCTGCGTCAAATACGGCGGCAAAGTCCTCGAGAAGCTCCTGAGGTGATTGCTCATCACCCTGAGACGGGAGTGGTGCTTCCCAGCAGTCGATCTGAAGTGTGTGCCCATTCGATACTGTCCCCGACTCAGTTACCACATTGAAGATGCCGGTGCGATAGATAGCCAGTAGTCGCTGGTCATGAACACCGACATAATCGATACCAGCCCGATCCAGGACTGCCGGAATGTCAGTGGGCTCAGATAGCGAGACAGAGGCGCTTGGAGACGCCGAGTCGCTCATACCTTGGCTTAGTCTATCACATAAATAAAGACCCGTCTCGAGAAAGGCCGCACTCTCAACGATTAACCAACAAAAGCAACAGCAACGGGATTTTGTTGGTTAAGTGACCTCGCTCTTATGTAGAACTA
>NZ_NHNZ01000016.1:0-19660 GCF_002727095.1 Halorubrum sp. C191
ACCACCGACGACCCCGCCCTCCCCCGAACCGAGCACCTCCGCGACCTCGGTGACCGGCTCGACGAGCTGGCCGGGGTCCGCGGGCTGATCGACGACGCGATCGCGACCGATCCGCCACAGGAGATCACCGAGGGCGGGGTGATCCGCGAGGGGTTCGACGGCGACCTCGACGACCTGCGCGCCACCGAGCGCGAGGGCCGCGAGTGGGTCGCGGATCTGGAGGCGAGCGAGCGCGAACGCACCGGGATCGACTCGCTGTCCGTCGGCCACAACCAGGTCCACGGCTACTACATCGAGGTGACGGACGCGAACCTCGACCGCGTCCCCGACGACTACCGGCGTCGGCAGACGCTGAAGAACAGCGAGCGCTACGTCACGCCGGAGCTGAAGGAGCGCGAAGAGGAGATCGTCGGGGCCGCAGAGCGCGCGGACGCGCTGGAGTACGAGCTGTTCGTCGACGTCCGCGAGCGCGTCGCGGCCGAGACCGAGCGGATCCAGGCCCTCGCCGACGCGCTCGCCGAACTCGACGCGCTGGCGTCGCTCGCCGCGGTCGCGGTCGAACACGACTACGTCCGGCCCGAACTGCGGGAGGGCGTCGACGAGTCCCCCGACGCGGACGGGGCGGCCACCGCGGGCGTCGAGATCGAGGGCGGCAGACACCCGGTCGTCGAGCGGACCGAGGACGCGTTCGTCCCGAACGACGCGGACCTCCCGCGCGGCTCGGTCGCCGTGATCACCGGGCCGAACATGAGCGGGAAATCGACGTACATGCGGTCGGTCGCGCTCGCCGTCGTGCTCGCGCAGACGGGGTCGTTCGTTCCAGCGCAGGCCGCCACGCTCCCCGTCTTCGACCGGGTGTTCACCCGCGTCGGGGCCTCCGACGACATCGCGGGCGGCCAGTCGACGTTCATGCGAGAGATGAGCGAGCTGACGGAGATCCTCCACGACGCCGGCCCCGGCTCGCTCGTCCTCCTCGACGAGGTCGGCCGGGGCACGGCCACGACCGACGGGCGCGCCATCGCCCGCGCGGCCGCCGAGTTCCTCCACGACGAGCTGGGCGCGACCGCGCTCTTCGCGACGCACTACCACGGGCTCACCGACCTCGCCGACGAGCGAGAGCGCGTCTTCAACCTCCACTTCACCGCCACCCGGGAAGACGGCGACGTTACCTTCCTCCACCGGGTCGTGCCGGGCGCCTCGTCGTCGTCGTACGGCGTCGAGGTGGCGGAGCTCGCCGGGGTCCCGGGGGCGGTCGTCGACCGCGCCCGCGACCTCGTCGCCGCGGAGGAGGCGGACCGGTGGCGGGCGGCGAGCGGAGCCGGACGCGAGGACGCGGTCGACCCGGCGGACCGGTCGGGCGAGGGCGAGGCAGAGGGAGACCGGGACGGCGACGCGTCGCTGCGCGAGTTCCTCGCGGAGGAGGCGTCGGAGGACGGCAGCCGATCCGGGTCCGAGGCGGACACCCCGCCCGAAAGCGAGCGGGCGGAGCCGACGGGCGGCGACGACGACAGGCCTGCCGCCGGCGCGCCCCCCGGCCTCGCCGCGGAGCTTCGCGACCTCGACCTCGCGCGGATGACGCCGATCGAGGCGCTGAACGCCCTCCACGACCTCCAGTCGCGAGTCGACGATGACGGGTGAGCGAGACGGCGAGCGCGGCCGGTCGGGTACCGGTGATCGGTCCAAGAGCGAGAGTCGCGTCCGTCGGCTTGACCCGGCGACCGTCGACCGGATCGCGGCCGGCGAGGTCGTCACTCGACCCGCCCGCGTCGTCGGCGAACTCGTCGACAACGCGCTCGACGCGGGCGCCTCGCGGATCGACGTCGCGGTCGACGGCGACGGCACCGACCGGATCCGCGTCGCGGACGACGGTCGGGGCATGGCCCGCGCGGACGCGGCCCGGGCCGTCGAGCGCCACGCGACGAGCAAGCTGGCGCCCGACGGCGACCCGGTGGGCGTCCCGTCGCTGGGGTTCCGCGGCGAGGCGCTCGCGGCGATCGCCGAGGCCGCCCGGCTGGAGGTCGTCACGAGCTCCGGCGACGGGGTCGGCACCCGCGTCGTCGTCGACGGGACCGCCGACCGGGGGAACCGGTCGAGCGCGTCCGACTCGACCGACGGCGTCAGCGTCGAACCCGCGGGCCGCGCCCGCGGGACGACGGTCCTCGTCGGGGACCTGTTCGCGACCCGGCCGGCGCGTCGGGAGTCACTCGCGGGGGCGAACGCGGAGTTCGCGCGGATCTCCTCGCTCGTCGCCGACTACGCGCTGGCGAACCCGTCGGTGGCGTTCACGCTCGACCACGACGGGTCGACGACGCTGTCGACGCCGGGGACCGACCGCACGGACGCGCTGCTCGGCGTGTACGACCGCGACACCGCGAGCCGGTCGACGACGGTGGCCGCGAGCGTCGACGCGCCGCCCGGCGGTGAGGGTGACGCGGACGCCGTCGGCGTCGAGGTCTCGGCCACGCTGGCGTACCCGTCGATCACCCGGTCCTCCCGCGATCACGTCCGCGTCTCGGTGAACGGCCGCCCGGTCCGGAACGACCGGCTCGCGGCCGCGGTCCGCGACGGCTACGGGCGGCTCCTCCCCGACGGCCGCGAGCCGGTGGCCGCGGTCGACGTGTCGCTGCCGCCCGCTCGGGTCGACCCGAACGTCCACCCGGCGAAGCGGGAGGTGGGGCTCCGCGACGCCGACGCGGTCGCCGACGCGGTCGCGTCGGTCGTCGAGGACGCGCTCACCGGCGCGGACCTCCGGCGGGCCGCGGACGTCGCCACCGACCTCGACGGCGCCCTCGATCCGGTCGGCGCGGACGACGGCTCGCGGCCCGGCGCGTTCGCCGACGCCGTGCCGATAGGCACGTTCCGCGACCTGTACGTCCTCGTCGAGGCCGGCGACGAGCTCCTCGTGATCGACGGCCACGCGGCCCACGAGCGGGTGAACTACGAGCGGCTGGCCCGCGCGTTCGACGGCGAGCCGGTGCCGACGGCCCCGCTCGACCCGCCCGCGACCGTCTCGCTGTCGACCGACGAGGCGGCGGCCGCGAGGGCGCACGCGGACGACCTCGCCGCGCTCGGCTTCGAGACCGAGGCGTTCGGCGGCGGCACGCGTCGCCTCCGGACTGTCCCGGCGCCGTTCGGCCGGACCGCCGACGCCGACGCCTTCCGCGACGCGCTCGCCGCGCTCGTCGGGGCGGACCCGGGGACGGCGCGAGACGCGCGCGACGACCTGCTCGCGGACCTGGCGTGTCACCCGTCGCTGAAGCGCGGCGAGTTCTCGGACCTCGCTCGCGACGACCTCCGGGGGCTGCTCGACCGTCTCGGCGAGTGCGACCGCCCGTACGCCTGTCCGCACGGCCGGCCGACCGTCCTCTCGGTCGACGAGGAGACGGTCGCGGCCGGGTTCGGTCGGGACCGCTGAGCCGCGAGGCCGGTCGCCCCGCGGCGAGGCGGTCGACAGTACCGACCGATATCTATTAACGCGATGGGACCGGGGATACTCGCATGGGAGAGCGGACCGAAGTGACGCGGGGGTCGCTGCCCGCGGAGCGGTCGGCCGGCCGGTTCTCGGGGCCGGACGGCTTCCGCGACCTCGTCGAGCGACTGCTCGCGTGGCTTCGGAAGCGACGCGCGTCGAGCTTGGAGAGCGTCTCGGCGGCGACGACGATGCGGAACGTCGTCGACGCGGACGCGCTCGCCGAGGAGACGCCGCCGAAGTGGAGCGTCCTCCACGACGTGGTCACCTACGGCGCGGACTCGCTCACGGACGTGCTCGTCTTCCGTCACGGCCCCACGAGACAGGACCTCGTGGTGATGCCGGAGCGGAACACCGACCCGGAGGGCGAGGTCAGCTTCTACCACGCCGACCGCACGAAGGGGGCGCGCCACCTGCTCTCGATCGGCGCGGACTCGCTGACCGCGGCGCTCAGTTACGTGTTGGACAAGATCGAGCGGTTCGAGCGGCTGTTCACCGGCCGCGGGTCGGAGCTGCCGAGCGGCTACACCGGTCCGTCCGACCGGTAGCGGAAGGGTCCGGCGGGTAGCAGAAGGGGCCAGACGGGTAGCGAGAGCGCCGCCGCGGCGGCGCGTCAGGCCGGTCGGTCTCGCGACCGCCCGTCGCCGTTTTCGTCGGTCTGTTCGACGCGTTCGACCGTGTCGTCAGCCGCCGCCTTCTCCGGCGGGTACGAGACGGTCCGCTGCGGGTAGGGGATCGAGATGCCGGCGTCCGCGAACCGCTCTTGGATCCGCTCGACGGCGAGCGCCTTCGAGCGCCACCGCGCCTGCGGGGTCGGCGGGTCGATCCAGAACCGGAGGTCGAGCAGGATCGCCGAGTCGCCGAATCCGGACGGGATCGCGTACGGCTGGGGGTTGTTCGCGATGACGCCGATGTTCTCTAAGACATCCTCGGCGATCTCGCTGGCCTCGTCCGGGTCGTCGTCGTAGCCGATCCCGACCTCCATGTGGATCCGGAGGCGCCCCTCCCGGCTTCGGTTGGTGATCGCCTGATTGGCGACGAGGTCGTTTGGCACCACGACGTACTCCCCGTCGAAGTTGCGCATGTGGGTGTTCATGATCGTGATGTCGGTGACGAACCCCTCCTCGTCGCCGATCGCCACCCAGTCGCCGATCTCGAAGGGGCGGGCGAACATCAACACGAAGCCGGCGATGAGCGAGCCCAGCGTCTGCCGGGCCGCCATCCCGAGGACGATCCCGAGGAACCCAGCCCCGACGAGGAGGCCGCCGAGGTTCACGCCCCAGATGCCAAGGACGGTTATCAGCGCGAGCACGAGCAGGCCGACCTGTGCGAGCCGGGTGAGCAGCTGTTCCTGGTGGGCGGTGATCCGGTCGCTGTCCGCCGACAGCTCGCCGACGTACGTCTCCACCACGTCGCTGACGACGTACGCACCGCCGAGCAGCAGCGCCGAGGCGATTACCTGCCCGCCGACCCGGGCGGCGTTCTCCACGAGCGGCAGCACCGCGACCACGAGTGCGAACCGGCCCCACAGCGTCAGCACGGCGACGCCCGCGAGCGCGAACAGCGCGAGCTGTAGGAGTCCGACCGCGAGCCGCAGGAGGAACGACGCGGGGATCCCCTCCCGCAGCGTCTCCACCGCGCCCTCCGTCGACTCCGACAGCCGCTCGTCGAGGAGCCGCCCGACCCAGTCGGTGACGGTCTGCTCGCCGGCGCGGACCGCCCGCGGCAGCAGCAGCCAGCCGACGCCGAGCGTCGCGAGGGCGATGGCCGCGGTGGCCGCCAGCCGCCCCTCCGTGCTCGATACGTCGCTCAACACCGCGCCGATCCGCGTTCCCAGTCCGCCTATCACGGTCTGACGTTCGCCGCCGCTCGGTTAACGGATCCGACGCGAGTCTCAGCGGAGAGAATCGGCACGACCGCTGCGGGGAAGGAGGCCGCGACTGCCCTGCTCCCGGTCACCGGCCGCGTCGGAGCTCTTCGATCAGCTGTTCGATGAGCGTCGACTGCCGGTCCAAGCGCTCGGACTGCGCCTCGACCGTGCGCCGCAGCGCGGCGACCTCGCTCGCGAGGTCCGCGTCCTCGACGCCGGCGCTCTCGAACGGCGAGCCGTCGAACGCGTCGTCGTCCGGGACGACGCCGTCGGCCTCGCCGTCCGCCGCGACCGCTTCCTCGCCGACCGCCGCCGCGGGCTCGCCTCCGGCACCTCGCTCGGCGCCTTCCGCCGGGGCTTCGGGCGCGTCGCCGGCGGGGGAGTCCGTCGACTCCGCCCCGGCCTCGTCTCCCGCTAGGGGGCCCGTCGACTCCGTCGCGCCCGCGTCTCCCGCGAGAGGGTCCTCGGCCGCGTCGTCGACGGCGGCGTCCGCGGCGAGCGGGTCGTCGAGCGGGTCGCTGCCGCCGCTCGGTTCCGGCGATCCGACCGACGCCGACTCCGCGCTCTCGGTCGTCGCTCCGGGCCCGTCGCCCCCGGCGAGCGACTCCGACCCCCCGGCGGAGTCGCGTCCGCCCGCGCCCTTCGGTTCCGTTCCGAGCCCGCCGGAGTCTGGCTCCGCCTCGGCGCCGGGCGCCGCGTCGGCGTCCGCCTCGGCGTCGGCGGCCGGGGAAGCCGACAGCGGGTCCGGTCCCTCGCCGAAGTCGGTCGTGCCGGTCTGTTCGGCGTCGGACGCCGCCTCCTCGGCCTCAGCGGCGGCAACGCGGAACTCCTCTAAGCTGTCGACGCCGTGGAACGAGCACACCGCGTCGGCGAGCGTCTCCCGGACTGCCCGGGCGGACTCGTTCGGGGCCTTGAACCGCTCCGAGCGACCGTCGTGGACGAGGACGACCGCGGTGGCGACGGTCCCCTCCTCGAAGTCGAGCCCGGTGAGGTCGTCGTAGCCGAACTCCTCGAACTCGGGGTCCCAGACCGCCGAGCCGACGTGTTTGACCAGTCGCTCGCTGGTGACGATCAGGGTGAGCTCCGAGAAGCGGAAGGTGCGCACGACCGTCTCGCCGGGCCCGGTGACGCCGCTCGCGGAGAGGACGCCCGCGAGGATCGGGTGGAGGACATCGTCGACGCGCTTGGTCGGTACCGAGAGCGTCTCGTCGCCGTCGAGGCCGTACCCGAGGGTGATCTTCGCCTTGCGGCGTCCCGTCGAGACCTCGATTCGCTCGACGTCGTGGCCGTACTCGTCGACGGACTCGTCGGACAGGAGTCCGTCGCCGCGGTAGACGAGGGTCCGGGTGGGCGTGACCGCGAGTCGATCGTCGCCGCCCAACGGCACCTCGGCGACGACGTCCTCGTCGCCGACGGTCCCCGCGAGCAGGTCGGGAAGGCTCATACGCCGGAGATACGCCGCGCCCGGCATAAATCCGCTGGCTCGGGGTCGATCGAGCCCAGTCACCGCGTTCACCGCGCTCCCGACGCGCCGCCCGCGCCGCCGGCCCGAGGCGGGAGCGATCGCCCCCGAAAGCGACAGCCCCCGAAGCGATCCTCCCGAAAGCGACAGCCCCCGAAGCGATCCTCCCGAAAGTGACAGCCCCGAAGCGATCCTCCCGAAGGCGACCGGCCGCGGCGATCTGCGATCGGTTCACAACCCTCCGACGGATGGGAAGGTTAAAGGGTCTCATCGCGGTACGAGAAGGTGAGGCCGGGTGGCTTAGCTGGACATAGCGCCGCACTCATAGGGTTCGGAGATTCGGTGCGGTGACGCCTTGGAAGCGTCCGCGTCCTTCCCGTGGCTCCGCCGAGCCTCGGACCTGGGACATGCGGAGATCGTGGGTTCGGAGCCCACCCCGGCCATTTCTACGACCGACCGGTCGGCGAGCGCCGGCCCCGCCGATCCGTCCGCCGTCGCCGCCGGATCGAATGCTACACCGGAACCGCCTCGCCGGCGACGAGCGCGACCGCGACGACGACGCCGCCCAGTCCCAACAGTCCGTAGTTCGCGAAGGGATTCGCCGCGGTGAACAGGTCGAGCGAATACTCGGTGTCTCGCACGGGCGCGTACGGTCGGATGCCCGTCGGTGTGAGCGCGTCCGCGAGGATGTGCGAGACGATCGTCACGGCGCCGAACAGGAACGCGGCGGCGCCGAACAGCAGCGCCTCGGCGAGTCCGCGCTGAAGCCCGACCGCCAGCCCGACGCCCCCGAGGACGACTCCGACGAACAGCGCGAACCAGACGGTGTGCGTGATCCCCCGATGCCTGACGACGGGAACTCGCATGTCGAGGTCGGGGACCATCGCCGTCGAGGCGACGCCGGCGGCGCCGACGAGGCCGGCCTCTATCGAGAGGAGGGCGGTGACGAGAAACCCGAACGGGGCGTAGACGACGAGCGAGGCCCCGACGTGTCCCTTCCGGTACATGTTGACGACTGCGTTCCGGGTCCGTAAGTCCGTTACGTCGAGACGCGACCCCCCACGGCGCGTCTCCGGACGCGTCCGCGGAGCTCGCGGTCCCGTCGCGTTGTCGGGGCGAAACGCCTACGTCCTCCCGCCGTGACGCTCCGGTATGACACTGACCGCCCGCGACCTGATGGAGCCGGAGGTGAAGACGGTCTCGCCGGACGACGACGTCGCCGACGCGTTCAAGCGGTTCGCTCGGTACGAGTTCAGCGGGTTCCCGGTCGTCGACGAGGACGAGCGGGTGGTCGGGATCGTCACCGAGTCCGACCTCGTCGACCTGTTCGAGCCGGAGGACGAGACGCTGTGGATCCCCGTCGGACTCCCTCCGTTCGTGGACACCCTCTCGTATCAGGTGAAGCGCCCGTGGGCCGACCTCGATCTGGGCGTCGACATGCTCCGCAACGCGGACCGACCCGTCTCCGAGGTGATGAGCGCGGACGTGGCGACCGTGACGCCGGACGTGAGCGTCGACGACGTGCTGGACCTGCTTGTCGGCGACGACCCCGATATCAACCGCGTGCCCGTCGTCGACGACGACGGCCGTATCATCGGGATCATCGCGCGTCAGGACGTGATCCGCGCGTTCCGCGACCGCCGACTGGAGTAGATCCGGTCGGACCGTCGCGAGGGGTCCCGCGGACGCTCGGCTGTGGATGTCGGCGACCGCGTCAGCTCCGAAGCGCCTCGACGGGCCGCTCGTTGGCCGCCTTCCACGCGGGGTACGCGCCGCTGACGAGCCCCACGCCGACGCCGAAGCCGAGCGCCAAGAAGAGGTAGTAGGCGTTCGTACGGTCGAGCACGAGCGCCGTGTCGACGGCGGGCGTCGCGAGGACCAGGCCCGCGACGAGCAGGACGGTGAGCAGGGTGCCGGCCGCGGCGCCGGCCGCGCCGATCAGCCCGGCCTCCGCGAGCAGGACGCGCAACACGTCGCGGCGGGCGACGCCGACCGCGCGCATCACCCCGATCTCCTGCCGGCGCTCGACGGTACTCATCAGCATCACGTTGAGGATCGAGACCCCGGCGACGACGAGGGAGATCGCGCCGAGCCCGAGCAGGAACGTCGAGAGGAGGCCGAAGAACTCGTTGATCTCGTCGACGAGGGCGGCCAGCTCGAACAGCTCCACCCGGTCCTCGCGGGCGTTCACCGCCTCGCGGATGGCGTCCGCGGCCGCCCGCGCCTCGGCGCCGGTGTCGGAGACGACGAGCGCCTGCGCGTAGCCGTCGGCCGAGAACGCCGACTCGGGGAGGTACACCGCGTCGTCGGGCGCGACCGGGCTGAACGTCTGGCTCTCGACCAACACCGCGATGACGCGGACCTGCGAGCCGGCGATCTCGACGGTGTCGCCCGCGCCGGCGCCGAGGTCCTCGGCGATCCCCGCGCCGAGGATCGCGCCCTGTCGGTGCCGCTCGGGGAGTCGCCCCTCGGCTGCCTCGTACGCCAGCGCGGGCTCTTCGACCCCGTACACCGTCGCGAACGTCTGGTCGCCCTGCCGCGCGACCGTGGCGCTGTCGGAGTACAGCGGGATCACTGCGGGCTCGCCGACCGCCCGGCGGATCGAGGCGATGTCCGCGTCGGACAACGACTCCACGCCGGCGTCAGTGTTCGGCGACACGACGACCTGCGTGCCGATATCGCCGATGGCGTCGTCCGCGCCCAGCGCCAGCACGTTCCCGAAGATGCCGAGCGCCGCGACCGCGAGGACCCCGATACAGACCCCGAGGACCGCCAGCACGGTCCGGACCCGGTTTCGTCGGAGGTTCCGCGACGCCATCGACACCGCGGGGCGCCAGCCGCGGAGCCAGCCGGCGGCGCCCCCCGGTGCGCGGTCGTCGGCGCTCATCCGCGGTCACCGCTCATCCGCGGTCACCGCCCATCTGCGGTCCCGGAGCGGTCCGGCCGGCGTCGCGGCCGCCGCGCCGGTCCGCGTCGGCGTGCGGATCGGACTCGCCAGGCAAGCCGCCGGTCAGCACGCCGTCGGTGAGGTCGACGACGCGGTCGGCGTACTCCTCGACGAGCGGATCGTGCGTGACGGCGATGACGGCGACCCCCTCGGCCTTGACGCGCTCGAACTCGGCGAGGATCGCCTCGCCGGTGTCGGTGTCGAGGTTCCCCGTCGGCTCGTCCGCGAGCAGGACCGCGGGCTCGTTTATCAGCGACCGGGCGATCGCGACGCGCTGTTTCTGCCCGCCGGAGAGCTCGTTCGGTTCGTGGTCGAGCCGGTCGCCGAGCCCGAACCGCGCGAGCAGGTTCGCGGCCCGGTCGCTCGCGTCGCCGGGGTCGAACGCCGTCGGCATCGCGACGTTCTCGACGGCGGTGAGCGTCGGCAGCAGGTGGAAGTCCTGGAACACGAACCCGATCGACTCCTTGCGCGCCCGCGTTCGCTCCGCGACGGAGAGGCTCGTCACGTCGGTGTCGCCGAGCAGCCGTCGGCCAGAAGTGGGGTCGTCAAGGAGCCCGAGGACGTTCAGCAGCGTCGACTTGCCGGAGCCGCTCGGCCCGACTACCGCGACGAACTCGCCGGGCCGGGCCGCGAAGTCGACGTCGTCGAGCGCGACCACCGGCTCGCCGCCCCCGCTCGGATACCGCTTGACGACCCCGCGGAGCGCGACGGCGTAGTCGTCGTCAGCGAGATTGCTGTCGCCGCTCGTCTCCCAGTCGGCCGCAGCGCCGTTCGTCGCCCGACCGGCCGCAAGATCCTCCGCCTCGTCGGTCGTGCGGTTCCGGCTCACGGCGCCGACCCGTCGCGTCGTCGTCCGGTCGGTCCCCCGATTCGTCCGGTCCTGACCGCGACGCCGACCGCCCCGGCGAGGCCGACGAGCGCGAGGCCGCTCGCGACCGTCCCCACGGTCCCCAGCCCGCCGGCGCCGAGTCGGCCGAGGGTGCCGCCGCCGTCGCGATCGTCGGTAGCCGGCTCCGGCGCGGCCACCGAGAACGTCTCCGTGTACCGCACGCCGCGCTCGGTGTACGTGACGTGGATCGGGATCTCCTCGGCGACCGTGACGTTCGCCGCGGTCGTCACGTCGAAGCCGACGAAGTCGCTGGCGCCGAGCGTCCCGACGAAGTACTCGCCGCCCGCGGGGGTCGGCGCGACGCCGGGCGCGTCGCCGACCGAGACGACCGCACCGGTCATCTCGCCGCTCCCCGCGTTGCCGAGGTTGGCGTCGACGACGACACCGTCAGCGGTCTCGCGCACGGTCGCGTCGGTCACGGTCGGCGTCGCCTCGCGGACGGGGTACGTCACCGTCGACTCCGCGCTCCGGTCGGCGCCGCGATCGTTCCGCCGGTCCGTGTCGGCGCGGAAGGCGGCGGTGACCGTCACGTCCGAGCGCCGGTCGAGCGGTCCGAGATCGACGATCACGCGTCGCTCCTCGCCGGGCGCCACGCCCTCGACGACGAACGGGCCGACGTCGACCGTCTCCGCGCCGTCACCGTCGACCGCGGCCCCGACGGCGCGGAGGCTGATCCGGTCGGCGGCCGTCGTACCGGTGTTGACCACGGTCACCTCGACGGGCGAATCGACGGCCGGCGGCGACGCCTCGCCCTGACCGCCGTCGCCGGTATCGAGCCCACCGCCCCCGCCGAAGACGCCCTGAATGCCGCCGATGCCGAGGTCGCCGGTGGCGCTCTCGCTCTCGTCGTCGCTCCGGAGGTCCTCGGGGTCGAGCGCGCGGGTGCGGAGGTCGAGCGCGACCTCGGTCGGGCGCACCTCGAACACGACGTCGCGGCTGACAGTCACGAACTCGCCGCTCGTCGACTGGTTCGCGACGACCTCGACGGTGAGCCGCTTCTCGCCCGGTTCCCTGAACGTCGTCCACAGCGTCGCGTCCAGCGAGTCGCCCGCCGAGAGCGCCCCGACGCCCGAGGCGCTGTCGAGCACGTCGCCGTCCGCGTCCCGGACGCGGACCGTCGTGAGGTTCGCCGCCGCGTCGCTGCCGCCGGAGTTCGAGACCGTGACGTTCAGGGTCGCGCGCTCGTCGACGGTCGGAGCGCCCGGAGACACGCCGACCTCGGTGAGGGTGATCCGCGCGTCCGGTACCGCCGCCGCGCCGCCGACCGCGAACCCGCCGCCGACGACGGACAGCACCGTTAACGCGGCCAGCAGCGCGGCTGTAGTTCGTGTGGGCGTCAATGTCACTATAACTACGCGACCTGCGTGGTTATATCCGTCGGCGACGGAAGCTGACGGCTCCTACCGGCGCTTCGTCGGCGAACTCGACTCCGCCGCTAGGCGGCGAACGCGGCCGGCGGGGACCCGCGGTTTCGACGGCCACCGAGACGTACCGGTTACGGATGCTTTTTCAACGGGCCGACGTAAGTGAGGGTAATGACTGAACGCGACACCGCGCGAGCGGGTGATCGGCGATGATGGGCGGCAACGACCAGCAGGCGTACGACCGCGGCACGTCGCTGTTCTCGCCGGACGGCCGGATATATCAGGTCGAGTACGCCCGCGAGGCGGTCTCGCGCGGCGCGCCGAGCGTCGGCGTCCGGACGACCGACGGCGTCGTCTTCGTCGCGATGTCTCGCCCCTCCTCGTCGCTGATGGAGGCCGAGAGCATCGAGAAGCTCCACAAGCTCGACGACCACGTCGGCACCGCGAGCGCCGGCCACGTCGCCGACGCCCGGCAGCTGATCGACCTCGCGCGCCGCCAGTCGCAGGGGAACCGCCTCCGCTACGGCGAGCCCGTCGGCGTCGAGACGCTGACGAAGTTCATTACCGACCACATCCAAGAGAACACCCAGCGCGGTGGCACGCGCCCGTACGGTGCCGCCCTCCTCATCGGCGGCATCGACGACGGCGAGCCGCGCCTGTTCGCCGCCGACCCCTCGGGTACGCCCAACGAGTGGAAGGCGACCGTCATCGGCGGCGGCCGGCAGGACATTCAGGGACACCTCGAAGACGAGTGGAGCGACGACCTCTCGCTCGAGGACGGCATCGAACTCGCGGTCGCGGCCCTGGCCGCCCACGACGACGAGTTCGAGGCGTCCGACCTCGCGGTCGCGACCGTGACCGAGGCCGACGGCTTCCGGACGGTCCCGACCGACGAGGTCGAGGCCGCCGTCGAGGCCGCCGGGCTCGCGGCGGACGAGGAGGACGCAGAGGAGACGGACGACGACGCGTCCGACGGCGACGAGTAGCGACCGCGTGCGGGAGCCGGGACCGAACCGCTCCGCTGCGCCTCCTCGCGGCGGGAGCGACCGGCGCGGGCAGCGCCGGGAGGAGCGGGAGTCCGGGCTCTGAAGCGCGCGATTGTACGACACACACAACACTTTTTGCGGCGGAAACCGTCAGTTACCACGTAAAATGTCCGATTCGATGTCCGAACAGCTCCAACGAGACATGGAGTGCGAGGGGTTACTCGAGTGCTTCCACGGTCTGAAACAGTTGGACAAGGACTGCTACCGAGCGATGGTCTCGGCCGAAGAGGCGCTCACGATCGACGAGGTCGCCGAACGCGTCGACCGCGAGCGCTCGACCGCCTACCGCGCGGTCCAGCGCCTCCTGAACGCCGGCTTCATCCAGAAGGAACAGATCAACTACGACCACGGCGGCTACTACCACGTGTACAGCCCCACGGATCCGTCCCAGATCGCCGACGACATGCAGCGGATGCTCAACGACTGGTACGCGAAGATGGGCCAGCTCATCGGCGAGTTCGAGGAGAAGTACGACGAACCCGAGCGCGCCGCCGTCGAGAGCTGAGCGGAGCACCGAGACCCCTCACGAGGCGGACTCGACGCGAGGGCGGTGGGCGTCGCAGGGTTTCGCGCGCTACTTTCGGTCGCTATTCCGCGTAGATGAGGGTCCGCCGGCACTCGGGGCACACGTACGGGACCGGCGTGAGGATCTCGTCGGCGCTGAGGCCGCCGAGAAACCCGTCGCTCGACCCGTCGGAGACCACGGAGAGCGTCCCGAGAGCGTCGGTTCCCTGTAGCTCCATCTCCTCTAGCGGCTTCTCGCAGTCCGGACAGGTCTTTTCAGAGGGCATGTGTGTGATTTTTCCATTACTCTCCAAAATAGTTGTGATCCGTACGCTCCCGATTGAGGACAGATCCGTTCTCACGTCGAGTCGGACACGTCTCGCGGTGGCAAGCTTCGGACGGCGCGGGAGTTCGGACGGTGGGAGAGTTGTTTCGGACGGCGATACGTCTCAGGGGCACACGTACAGCGGCGGGAAGGGTGGAGCGGACCGACGCAACGCCGGCGCTCAGAACGTGAACACGTGGTCGGCCTCCTCGGCCGCCTCGAGGAAGGTGACCGCGCCGGCGAACTGCGTCGTCAGGTCGTCGTCGATGGCCTCCTGCTCCCACTGGAGCATGTCCAGCGTGGTCGTACACGCGACCGAGGTGACCGCCTCCCCGCCGTCGGCGATCAGCTGGTCGAGCATGTCGTAGGGGTTCGGCATCCCCTCGTCGAGCAGCGGCTGGACCGACGAGAGGTCTTTCTCGCCCTCCAGCAGGTGCGTCAGTCCGTCGAAGGTGAAGTAAAGGAACACGTCGGTGTCCATCGTCAGCGCGACGTGGCCGAGGTTGGTCGCCATCGCGAGGCTCTTCGGGTCGTCGCTGGAGACGATGATGCCGATCTCGTCCATGCTCATTCTTCCTTGCGGACGTAGTGCGTGTACACGTCGTCGCCCTCCTCCTGTTCAAGGAGCGTGACGCCGTCGGTGCCCGTCGCCCACCCGTCGATGTCGCTCACGCTTCCGGGATCGGTCGCGACGACCTCCAGCACCTCACCGGGGGCGAGGTCGTCGATCGCGCCCTTCGTCTTCACGATAGGCATCGGGCAGCTCAGTCCTTTCACGTCCAGCGTCTCCGCGATATCGAGTTCGGTGCTCATGGGTTAGTAGTTTGTGCGCAAAAGACAATACTACTCACAGATGTTTTAATCTTGCGTATCTGTCTCAATACAGTCCCGTCCGAGGGAATCCGACGCCGGGGCGATCGGCCCAGTAGCCGATAGCGGCACTTACGGTGGTCGAGACCGAAGAGAGGGCCATGTCGACGACCGTTCGCGTCCGCTGTACCGACTGTGCGTACGACGAAGCGTTCGACTCGCTCCGGCGGGCGCGGACCGCGCTCGACGACCACGAGCGCGCGACGGGGCACGCCGTCGACTGGCAGATCGGCGGACTCACGGCAGGCGTCGAGCGAGCGGGCGACGACGCCGGCGTCTGTGGCCGGGACGAGTGTGCGAACGCGGACTCGCCGCTCCTCGATCACGGACCGTCGGCGGCGGCCGACCCGGACGCCTGAGGCGGGTTGCTCCCCCGGCAGCGACCGGCCCCGAACCGGAGTGTGCCGTCACCGACCGATCGCTGTGCCGTCTTCGAAGACTCTTGTATTGTACAACAAAAACAATATTACTCATCAGCACGAACAGTCGCGTATGAGGATCGTATTCGCGACAGACCTCTCGGACGCGAACGAGGCGGCGATCGAGTCTCGGACCTGTCTGGAGTGTCTCGACAACATCGGTGTCAGCGAGGTTCACCTGTTGACGGTCGTCCCGGACAACGTCTCCAGCGGGCTGCCGGGGATGGACGCCGCCAGCGACGCCCGAGAGGCGCTCGCGCCGCAGCGGAGCGTGTTCGAGCGCGCGGGGTTCGACGTGGAGACGCACGTCGCCCGCGGGACGCCGCATCGACGGATCAACGGCTTGGCCGAGCGGCTCGACGCGGACATGATCGTCGTCGGGTCGCGCGGACAGGCGCCGCTCCAGAATCGGCTCATCGGTGGCACCGTGCGCAACGTCGCGCGGACGGCCGTCAGGCCGCTGCTCGTCGAGCGGATCGAGGAGACGCCGGACGGACACGCGGTCAAGAAGGAACACCTGTTCCAGGACGTGCTGTACGCCACCGACTTCTCCGAGAACGCGGCGCGCGCCTACGACTACTTCCCGGCGCTGACGGGCGCGACCGAGCGGGCGTACCTGCTCCACGTGGGCGGCGGAGACGCGGAGTCGACGGCGACCGCCGAGGAGCGGCTGGACGAGCTTGCGAGTGACCTCGGCGACCGGACCGGGTTCCACGTCGAGACCAACGTCAGGTCCGGCAACCCCGTCGACGAGATCACGGCCGAAGAGGAGCGCGTGGGCGCGACGACGACGCTCATCGGCGCGCGCGGGACGAGCCGACTCCGGCGGCTCCTCCTCGGGAGCACCGCGGAGTCGATCGTCGCGCGCGGGACGAACAACGTCCTGCTCGTCCCGCCCGAGGCGGCGGCGCCGCGCTGACGCCGGCCGGGCTTTTTGTTACCGGGGCGCCCAGGTGGACGTAATGACGCGAGAGACAGTCTCACACCGCGACGGCCACGTCTACGAGTTCGGTCCGGAGATGGACCCCGTCTACGAGGCCGCCGACGGCGAGTCGCTGACGGTCGAGACGATCGACAGTCTGAACGGCGAGATTCAGCGCGACGACGACCTCCTCGATGCGATCCCGGAAGAGGTCAACGCCGCGACGGGACCGATCGCGGTAGCCGGCGCGAGCCCCGGCGACGTCCTCGCGGTGGAGATCGAGGCCGTGCGCGTCGCCGAAGACCGCGGCCGTGTGCTCACCGCACCCGGGTTCGGACTGCTTCAGGACGACCCCGAGATCGACCACCCCGCGACGCGGATCACCGAGGTCGACACCGACGAGTCGGAGGCCGGGGCGGTCGAGTTCGAGGGGATCGACGTACCGATCGAACCCGTGATCGGAACGATCGGGGTCGCCACCGGCGGCGGGACGGTCTCGACGCTCACGCCCGACGACCACGGCGGTAACCTCGACACGACCGACGTGACCGGGGGGACGACCATCTACTTCCCGGTGTTTCAGGAGGGCGCCATGTTGGCGCTGGGCGACGCGAAAGCGGCGATGGCGGACGGGGAGATGTGCGGGACCGGCGCGGAGATCGCGGTCGAGGTCGACGCGACGCTCTCCGTGGTCGAGGATCCGGCCGTGCCGCTCGACCGTCCGCTCCTCGACACCGGCGACGCGGTGAAGACGCTCGCGAGCGCCGAGACGCTGGAGGGGGCGGTCGAGCTGGCGAACGCCGACATGCTCGACCTGCTGGCGCACCACCACGGCTTCTCGCGCACCGAGGCGTATCTCTTCTCCAGCCTCGTCGGGGGCTTGGAGATCAGTCAGGTGGTCGACCCGCAGGTGACGGCACGGAACGCGGTGCCGAGCGAGTACCTCTCGGTCCCGTTCTGACCGGGCTACCGAGCGAAGAGTTACCTCGAGAGCCGGCCGCGGGGTTCGCCGACCGCAGCGCTCCGGTCTCAGCGCTCTGGCCCGGCACTCCGACCGCAGCGCTCCGGTCTCAGCGCTCCGGCCCCGGCACTCCGGCCTCAGCGCTCCGATCGCTCGGCGAACCGACGCGCGGCGTCGCTCAGGCCGGCGTCGGTCGGCGCCGAAGGCTCCTCGTCCCCGTCGGCCGCGTCGGTGTCCGTGTTCTCCTCGGCCTCGTCGTCTCCGGCGGGCGCCCGGTCACCGACCTCGGCCGGAGCGGCGTCCGGCGGGTAGTCCAGTTCGGCGGACGGGACGAAGACGCGCTCGACGGCGCGAACGATCTCGTCGACCTGCGCCTCGTCGAGGCGGTCGGCGTACGCCTCCCGGACGAGGTCCGGGACCGCGTAGGCGTAGCTGCCCCGACCGGCGTGGCGGATGAGTCCCGCCCGCCGGATCGGGCGGTGACGGCTGTACGCGTGGCCGGAGTCGCCGTCGCCCCCGGCGTCGATGTGGGCCGCGACGGGGTCGCTCGCGCCCTCGCGCCGATAGTGGCGGAGCATCCCGCGCGAGAGCTCCGGGAGGGACTCGATCCGCGAGCGGAGCTCATCGATGACCGCTTCGCGGGTACCGAGCTCGATCGCCTCGTCGAACCGGAGCGCGCTCTCGGCCACGTCGTCGCGGGTGACCGGGTCGACGTCGTCCGGGGGGTTCGGTTCGTCCGCAGAATCGGCGGCCGTCGCGTCGACATCCGCGGCGTCACCGGTCGCGGCGTCACCGGTCGCGGCGTCGGCGTCGACCTCGGCGCCGCCGTCGGCGGCCGATGGGCCCGGTCCGGGCGCGGCGTCGGTCTCCGCTTCCGCGTCCGCGTCGCTCTCCTCGGTCGCGGCGACCGCCTCGTCGTACGACTTGAGGACGGACTGGCCCTCGTCGCCGTCGTCCGTCCCTCCGAGTCGCTCGTCGCCGGCCGGAGGTCGACCGCCGCCCCGGTACGGGGCCTCCGCCTTACCGAGGAGCGCCTGCGCGAACTGGTCGGCCATGTCGCTCAGGTCGCGGGCCTCCTCCAGCTCGCGTTCGAGGTCGGCGATCCGCCGGTCCTTCTTTTGTAACTCCTGCTTGAGGTCGGCGATCTCGGACTCGCGGCGCTCCTTCTCGTCGGAGATCGACTGGAGCTCGCCGACGAGGTCGCTGGAGACGGACTTCAGTTCGGGGCGCTCGAAGTCGTCGAGCCCGGGGGTCGCGCCCGCGTCGAACGTCTCCTTGCGGTGGAACTGGATCCGGCGGATCGACTCGTCCCAGTCGGTCATCAGGAACGCCTCGCCGTCGCCGAGGTCCTCGACTGCGCTGGCGTACTTCGAGCCGAGGATGCGCCCGACCACCTTCGTGTCGTTGTCCCAGGTGAGCCGGTGCCAGCAGAGCCAGTCGCACTGGGTGATGAAGTCCTTCTTGACGTCGGCCGGGCGCTGGCTGATGCCGACGATGCCGAGCCCGTGCTTCCGGCCGCGCTTCCCCACCTTGATCAGCATCTTCCCCGTCTCGTCCATGCCGCCGCCCTCGGGGATGTACTCGTGGCACTCCTCGATGACGAGCAGGAAGGGCTTCTTCATGCGCTTCTCCTTCGCGAACAGCTGCTTGACGACCTCCAAGAGGAGCTCGTTGGCGGTGTCCTCTTCGAGGTAGCCGGAGACGTCCAAGATGATCGGGACGTTCTGCTCTAAGGCGAGGGTCGCGAGCTTCTCGGCGTGCTCGGGGGAGACGACGATGTCGCACTCGTCGTCGGCGCCGGCGTGAAGAATTTCATATTCTTCCTTTAAACCGTAATATTCACCGTCTGTGTCCACGATCATGACAGGAAATCCGTTAGATAGCAGATTTTCTATCACGACACTTGCGGTGTTGCTCTTCCCGGACCCGCTCTTCCCGGTGATGAAGGACCGGCCGGTGAGCACGTCGACGACCGGGAGTTCGACCGGCGAGCCGGGTTCCGCCGTCGCGTCGCCGCCGATCCCCTCGCTGACGTCCGCGACGTGGATCGCCTCCTCCTCGCTCATACCCGTGAGAGGTGGCGCCCGCCTCATAAACTATCGGCTCGCTCGCCGTCCGGTCGTGCCGAGCGCGGGCCGGCCCGGCCGCCGCGCTTCGCAAAACGTATGCCGCCGCCGGGAGTTCGACCGCGCATGGACACAGAGAACACCCTCCTCAACGCGGTCGTCGGCGCTATCGCGTCGACGGTGCTCTCGTTTACCGGCATCTCACCGCTCCTCGGCGGCGCGGTGGCCGGGTACTTAAATGGAGACGACGGCCTCCGGGTCGGCGCGCTCTCCGGCGCGATCGCCGCGATCCCGATCGTCGGACTGCTGTTGCTCGTGCTGGTTTTCCTCCCGTTCTTGGGGTTCTTCGGGTTCCCGCTCGAAGTCGGCCTCGCGGCCGGCGGAGTCGTCTTCGTCGCCGCCCTCATCGTGTTGGGCGGCGTCGCCTACTCCGTGGTTCTGAGCGCGCTCGGCGGACTGCTGGGCGTGTACGTGAAGAACGAGCTGTAAGGCGGTCGCTGTTAGTTATAGAAATCGATTGCGGATCGGCGGCGAACGCCTCCAAAG
>NZ_NHNZ01000166.1:0-19958 GCF_002727095.1 Halorubrum sp. C191
GCGACGGGGGGTTCGTCATCGCGCTCGACGACGACGGATCCGCGCGGCTCGCGGCGACGACCGACTTCTCGGAGGGGGTGGGTGACGGCGGGTTCGTCTGGGTCACCGACCCGTCGCTCGGCCCCGCTGACGGCGGATTCGTCTGGACTCGCGACCCCCTGGACGGCGCCGGCGACGAGGGGTTCGTCTGGGTCCTCGACGGGGGCAGTTAGTCCGAGCGCAGCGCCTCGTGGACCGGCTCCGCGGCGTTGACGTCGCTCACGGCGAACCGCGTCCCGTCGTCGTCGCTGTCGACGGCGAGGTCCCAGCCGTGGCCCGTCACCACGCGCTGGACGACCAACAGCCCGAGCCCGAACGACTTGACATTCTCCGCGTCGGCCGCGGTGAGCGCCGCCTCGACCGCCGGCGGGAGCCCGGGCCCGTCGTCCGCGATCACGAAGCCGTCCGCGTCGCCGGTCACGGTCACCGAGACGCCCGGCCCGCCGTGTTCCACGCTGTTGCGGAAGAGGTTCTCGAAGAGCCGTCGGAGGCGCATCTCGTCGGCGACGATAGCCGTCTCGGAGGCCACGTCCACCGTCAGCGTCGCGTCGCGCGTCTGGACCGTGTCCCACGCCTCTCTGACGAGGGGTTCGAGCGCGACCGAACTCCGCTCGCCCACGTCGGCGCCCTCCTTCGCGAGGATCAGGCACTCCGCGATCATCGACTCCATCCGGTCGAGCGCCCCCCGGACGCGGTCGAGGAACTCGGCCGTCTGCCCGCTGACGCGCTCCTGCGCGAGTTCGACGAAGCCGATGGCCCCCGACAGCGGGTTCCGGAGGTCGTGCGCGACGATCCCGGTGAACTCGTCGAGGCGCTCGTTCTGTTCGCGCAGCTCCGCGTAGTGTTTCCGCCGTTCGAGCTCGGTGCTCACCCACCGCGCGAGCACCGAGACGAAGTCGCGCTCGGCGTCTGTGATCGGGTCGTCTCGCGGAACGTCGTCGGAGAAGCAGAGCGTTCCGTACGTCTCTCCGTCGACGGTCACCTCGGCGCCGACGTAGCAGTGGAGCCCGGTCGTCTCCAGCGCGCGGTCGTCGCGGTACTCGGTTTCGCTCGCGTCCGCGAAGCCCATCGCCTCGCCGCTTTCGACGACGTGGCGACACCACGTCCCGTCGAGGTCGACGACGCCCCCCTGGGTGTAGGGGCCGGTCTGGATGTTCGTCTCGACCACCTCGTAGCGCCCCTCGCCGGTGTACGAGAGCACGCCGTTGTCGACGCCGAGGTACTCCCGGCCGACGTCTATCGCCTTCAGGAGGCGCTCCTCGGTCGACTGGTCGGTCGCGGTCAGCTGTAGCAGGCTCTTGAACGGTTCGGAACGGGACGTGTCAGATACCATGGTAAAGCGGGTCGCTGGCTAGGATCCGGTTTGTCGCGGGTCCGGCATAAAACCGCATCTCGGACCGGGCCGAAGACAGCCTTATTCCGGTCCGCCGACACGTGCCCTCATGCGCAGACGCCGATTCCTCGGTCGCGTCGGGGTCGCCGGTGCGGTCGGGACCGCCGGCTGCGGCTTCCGCGGTCTCGGCTTGAGCGAGGGCCCGCCGCGCCGGTTCCGCGTCGGCGACGACGGGTTCGAGGTCGCGGTCGACGGCGGGGCGTTCGACTCTCTGTCGGTCCGCGGCGTGAACCTCGGGATGGCCAAGCCCGGCCGGTTCCCCGGCGAGGCGGCGATCACTCGCGCCGAGTACGACCGGTGGCTGGGGCTGATGGGCGAGCTGAACGTCAACGTCGTCCGGGTGTACACCGTCCACCCGCCCGCGTTCTACCGGGCGCTCGCGGCGTACAACCGGTCGCACGCGGACCCGATCTACGTCATCCACGGCAACTGGATCGGGGAGGAGACCCTCCGGGAGGCGGGCGACGCGACCGCGCTGTCGCCCTCGTTCGACCGCTCAATGCGGCAGGTGGTCGACGCCGTCCACGGCGCGACGACGATCGACCCGGAGCCCGGGTACGCCAGCGGCACGTACGACGCCGACGTGAGCAACGCCGTCCTCGGCTACGTCGTCGGCATCGAGTGGCCGCCGGCGGTCGTTCGGGAGACCGACCGGCTCGGTGAGGCGACCGGCTACGACGGCGAGTTCTTCGCCGCGCCAGCGGCGAGCCCCTTCGAGGCGTGGCTCGCGGCCCGCCTCGACGCCGCCGTCGCGTACGAGGCGGACGAGTACGGCGCGCAGCGCCCGGCGGCGTTCACGAACTGGGTGACGACCGACCCGCTCGAACACCCGTACGAGCCGTTCCACGACGAGGACTCCGTTTCCGTCGACCCCGACGCGATCCAGGCGACCGACGCGTCCGAGGCCGGCACGTTCGCGGCGTACCACGTGTACCCCTACTACCCGCCGCTGTTGAACGAGACGCCCGAGTACGCGAACTACGTCGACCACCGCGGCGAGCCGAACAGCTACGCCGGCTACCTGAACGACCTCGTCGGCGCGACCGACCACCCGCTGCTCGTCGCCGAGTTCGGCGTCCCGGCCTCCCGCGGCATCGCCCAGCGCGACGTTCACAGCCGCGATCAGGGCCGACACACCGAGACGGAGCAGGGAGAGATCCTCGCCGCCATGTACGAGGACATCCGTGAGGCCGGCACGCTCGGCGGGATCGCCTTCAGCTGGCACGACGAGTGGTTCAAGCGGACGTGGAACCTCGCCCCGTTCTCCGACTCCGACCGTCGGCCGTTCTGGTCGAACGTCCAGACGCCCGAACAGCGGTTCGGCCTGCTCGCGTTCGACCCCGCGGGCGCCGTTCCGCTCGACGGGTCGGCCGACGCGTGGGCGGACGCGGCCACCGCGACGCCCGAGCGCGACCCCGTCCGGCTCGGCGACGGCGCGGACGCGAGCCGCGAACTGACCGGGCTCCGCGTCACGAGCGACGCGGCGTACCTCTCGGTCAGGATCGAAGCGGACGCCCTCGGCGGCGGGGTCGACTGGGACGCGACCAACTACCTCCTCGCGATCGGGCTCACCGACCGGGGCGAGCGAGCGCTCCCGCACGGTCTCGGTGCGGCGGCACCGGCCGACTTCGTCGTCCGCCTCGGCGGTCCCGATGCCTCTCGAGTGACCGTCCGTCCCCGCTACGACGCCTTCGCGTACGAGTACGGCGCAGAGGCCGGGCTCGACCTCGACCGCTACCGGGAGCCGGACCCGGGCGTCTTCTCGCCGCTGCGGCTGGTGATCAATCGCGGCTACACGGTTCCGAAGACCGGCGAGCGCGTTCCGTTCGAGTCGGTGGAGACCGGACGGCTCCGCTACGGTAACGGGAACCCGGACTCCGACCGGTACGACTCGCTCGCTGACGTCCACGTCTCGCCGTCGAACGACGCGATCGAGGTCAGGCTCCCCTGGCAGCTGCTCAACGTCGCCGACCCGAGTCGCCGCCGTCGGCTGGGCGACTTCTGGAGCGAGGGACTCGACGACTACGAGACGTTCGAGGCGATCGACGTCGCCGCGGCCTCCTACGTCCCGGTCGACGCAGACGGGACCGCGGCCGAACTCGACGCCGAGACGAACCTGACGCACGCGGTTCCGGGCGTCCCTGACGGGAGCCTGCGCTCCCTCCGGTTCGAGCCGCCGACGTGGGACCGACCGGCGTACACGGAACGGCTCAAGGAGTCCGGTCGGATCGTGGGCGACGTGTTCGCGCGCTACGCGAACGGAGAATAACGCGAGCGGTCGCCGCGCAGGCGTCCCGAGCGGCCGACCCCGGTTCACGCGTCGACGAGCGCCGTGACTCCGAGCCCCCTATTCGGAGAGCCGGTCCCGCGTCAGCGACTCACCCGGCCCGGTGGTCTCGCCGGCCCCCAGTTTGACGCCGGCGTTCAGGGCGGTGTTGATGCCGGTCTTCGCACCGCCGCCGACGATCGCGCCCAGCTTGCGGCGCCCGGTGTCGACGCGCTCGCCTTTCACCGTCAGCCGCACGTTCTCGCCGTCGTGGCGGAGGTTGGCGACGTTCGTTCCCGCGCCGAAGTTGACGCCGCGGCCCAGCACGGAGTCGCCGACGTACGAGAGGTGGCCGACCGACGCGCCGGCCATTAGCACCGAGTTCTTCACCTCGACGGCGTGGCCGACGTGGGCGTCCGGTCCAACAACGGTGGCCCCGCGGAGGTAGGCGTTCGGCCCCACGTCCGCGCCCTCGCGGATCAGCGCCGGCCCCTCGACGTACGCCCCCGAGCGGACGCGCGCGCCGTCTTCGACGACGACCGGGCCGCGGAGCTCGACGCCGTCCTCGACGGTACCGCCGATCGCCGTTCCGTCGTCGAGTGCCGCCAGCGCCAGCTCGTTCGCTTCCAACAGCTCCCACGGGCGCCCCACGTCGAGCCACGTCCCGTCGTAGGTCGCGACCGCGATCCGCCGACCGTCACCGAGCAATCGGTCGATCGTCGTCGTGATCTCGTACTCGCCGCGCTCGCTCTCCGGGGTGTCCTCGATGTACTCGAACACCTCCGGTTCGAACGCGTAACAGCCGACGTTCGCGAGGGTCGTCGGCGGGTCGTCGGGCTTCTCGACGATCCCGGCGAGCGCTCCGTCGTCGCCGACCGAGAGCACGCCGTACGCCCGTGGGTCCTCGACCTCGGTGGCGGCGATAGCGGGGGCGCCGGCCTCGGCGAGCGCGTCCGGGAGCGACGCGTCGACGACCACGTCGCCGTTGAGCACGAGGAAGTCGTCGTCGACGACCGGTTCGGCCTGCGCGACGGCGTGGGCCGTCCCCAGCGCCTCGGCCTGCTCGACGTAGTGGACCGGGCGGCCGCGGTACGACTCGCCAACGGCATCGCGGATCGCGTCGCCGCGGTACCCCGTCACGACGACGAACTCGTCGACCACGTCGCGGGCCGTGTCGAACACCCGTTCGAGCAGCGAGCGGTCCCCGACCGGCAGCAGCGGTTTCGGGCGGCGGTCCGTCAGCGGTCGCATCCGAGTCCCGCGGCCGGCCGCGAGCACGACTCCGTACATGTGCGGAGCCGACGGCGGGCCGAGGTTTATTGACTGCGGTCGGATCCGGGGCGTCAGTTGAGGCTCGCGTCCGCTCGATCGATGAGCCCGCGCGCCGTCTCGAACAGCGCGTCTGCGTCGGCCTCGTCGCGCGCCTCGGCCGTGATCCGCACCAGCGGCTCGGTCCCGCTCGCGCGCACGAGGAACCAGCCCGCGTCCGTCTCGACACGGACGCCGTCAAGGGTCGACACGTCGTCGTACTCGGCGGCCGCGGCCTCGCCGACGCGCTCGACGGTCTCGGACTTCCGGCCCGTGCGCACGGAGTCGCGGCGGATCGGGTACTCGGGGAGGCCGTCGACGAGCGCCGCCAGCGATCCCTCCGCGCCGACGAGCGCGGTCAGGATACAGGCCGCGAGCGGGCCGTCGGGACACAGCGTCCGGTCCGGCCAGATCCACGCGCCGCTCGGCTCGCCGCCGAAGGCGACGCCGGGCTTCGCCGCCTCCGCGGCCACGTACGCGTCGCCGACGGGCGTGTATGTGACCGCGGCGTCGACTTCGCTCAGCGCGTCCGCGACGAGGAGGCTCGTGTCGACCGGGACCGCGACGCGGTCGCCCGCGCCGGCCTCGCGGCGGGCGAACAGCGCGAGTAGCGCGTCGCCGGCGACGAACCGCCCGCGCTCGTCGACCGCCATCAGGCGATCGGCGTCGCCGTCGTGGACCAGCCCGAGGTCGGCGTCGGTCGCGGCGACCACCTCGCAGGCGGTCTCGCAGTTCGCCGCGGTCGGCTCGCTCGGTCGCCCCGGGAACCGACCGTCGCGCTGCCCGTTGAGCGTCTCGACGTCGCAGCCCGCGGCGTGGAGCGCGTCGGCGGTGACGCGCCCGACGCCGTTGCCGAGGTCGACGACGACAGAGAGGTCGTCCGGCAGCGGAACGGTCTCGCGCAGCGCGCGCTCGTGGCGTCGTCGGGCGTCGCCGCCCGCGACCGCGTCGCGCGTCTCGACCGTGCCGATCCCGTCGTGGCTCGCGAGATCGAACGCCTCCGTCCCGACGATCTCGGCGATCCGATCGTTCCGGTCCTCGTCGAAGGCGCGCCCGGACGCCGTCCAGAGCTTGATACCGTTGTCGGGCGCGGGGTTGTGCGAGGCCGTGACGACGGCGCCGGCGTCCGCGCCCTCCCGGGCGACCGCCCGCGCAACCGTCGGGGTCGCCTCGACGCCGACGTCGATCACGTCGCTCCCGCACTCGGTGAGTCCCGCGGCGAGCGCCCGCGTGAGCATCGCGCCGCTGTCCCGGGCGTCGCGCCCGATCACGACCGTCTCCGCGCCGTCCGTCGCGAGCGCGCGCCCCACGTCGAGCGCGAGGGCCGCCGTGACCTCGTCGCCGACCGGGCCGCGAACGCCGCTGGTGCCGAACATACCGAGGCGATCGCCGGCCACCGCAAAGACGGTTCGGGACGGCGGCCAGAACGGAATCGCTCCAAGGCTTTTACTGATCGAACCCCGCAGCCTCGCGCATGGTCCCCGACCCCTCCTCGGTTAGCAGACGGACGGTTTTGGCGACGCTCGGCGGCGGCGCCGCGGTACTCGCCGGCGGCACCGCGGTCGTCGGCGTGACGGAACCGACCGCGCTGCCGGACTCGATCACGGACGCGGCGACGACGCATTACCCGACCCCGCCGGAGGTCGACGCCCTCTGGCGGCCGCCGGTGACCGAGGCGCACGCCCGCGAGGCCGTCGAGACGCTCGCGGAAACGGTCGCGGAGAGCCGGCGCCGGTGGGCCGAGATGGACTCCGTCGGGGACGACGCCGCGCCGATCACGACGGATGCGGGCGGCTGGCTCGAGGACGCCCGCGAGGCGCTCGACGAGGCCGACCACGACACGGCCCTGTTCCGAGCGCGGTACGGCCTCCAGTTCGCGGGCGAGGCGCTGGGGTACGCCCGCGCCGAGCAGGACGCGGTCGACCGGGCGACGCTCCGCGACCGCGCCGCCGTACTGACGGACCGCGCGCGGGCGGTCGCGGACGACCTGAAGCTCTACCCGACGACGGATCCCGCGCGCGACCTCGGGTGGTACGTCCGCATCGAGGGCGAGGTGCAGTCGGCGAGCGCGCTGGCGGCCCGCGCGCTCCCGGAAGACGCCGACTCGGGGCAAAACGCCGATTCCGGGGGCGAAAGCGACGCCTCCGCCGACGCGGTCGACCCGGAAGTCGCAGGTGAGGTGACGGCCGCGCTGCTCCGAGGCGAGGTCGACGCCATGACCGCGGAGCGGTACCGCGACACCCTCTTCGACCGCCTCGGGAGCGACACGGGCCCGCACGCGGAGGCGCTGCGCGCGGCCGCCGAGCGCTTCCGCGCCGACCTCCGCGAGTACCCGTCCCGGGACGATGTCCGGGACCGGTACGTCGGGGAGGTCGACGAGTACGGGCCGTGGGAGTTCGCGCACTCGCGGCTGGCGCGGTGGTGTCTCGGATCGACCGCGCCCGTTCCGTGGCGGACGCCGATCGACACGGACCTGCTCGCGTTGCGGACCGTCGCGCTCTCGATCGGGGTAGCGCGCCGTCGTGCCCACGGGACGGCAGTCGACCGGCTCGTCGTCGAGCCGGACGACACCGCGTTCGACTCGGGCCACACCCTCGCCGCGAAGCGCCGGGCGCAGGCGACCTACGAGTCGGTCGTCGGCTCCGCCCCTGAACCCCTGCTCGTCACGCAGATCGGCCGCGCGGTCGAGGACCTCCAGGTCGCGGAGGTCGGGTCCGGCGGCGGCCGCGACCGGCCGATGTGGCGCGAACGGTTGGAGGCGTACCTCTACGCGCTGGTCGGGCGCGCCAAGTTAGAGGCCTTCCCGCCGCTACGGGACGCGATTCTCGACCCCGACTGATCGGCCGCGGCACTCCGGCCGTCGAGGGGGCGACGGGCCGCCGGCACGCCCGACCGCGTCAGTCGGTCACCGACCGCGCCAGCGCGCCGAGTCCAATTAGGTGCGCCACGGTGACGCCGAACACGGTTGCCGCGTCGGGGAGCCCCAACAGCGGCGTCAGGCCGTACGCGACGACGTACGGGAGGACCGCGATACAGGCGACGCCGACGGCCAGAAGCAGCATCGTCCGGCTCTCGTTCCGGCGCCAGCCGTCGTAGGCGAGGTACGACACGTACGCCCCGAGGCAGGCGGTGGCGACCCCGCCCGCGGTCGCGACGACGGAGAGCGTCACCGGTAGACCACCCCGAGGATCAGCAGGAGCCCGCAGAGCTTGCTCGCGGTCACGACCACGGTCCGCTCGGTGGCGGTCACCCACGCGACGTTGCCGGACGCCAGCCGGAGGAACATCGGGAGGGGCGCCAACAGCAGTAGCCCGAGCGTCAGGAACAGCAGCGGCCGGCGGCGCGTTCGCAGGTATCCACGCGCGAAGCGGTAGGTGACGAACACCGCGAGCAGCACCGACAGGAAGAACGCGGCGATCGTGATCGCGGCGAGCCCACCGCCGCCGCCGCCGACCACGTCGACCTGAATCGGGAGCCTCTGTCGCCCGATTACCGAGACGCTCTGCTCCGTGACCGCCGCAAGCGCCGTCGCCACGGGCCACGTTCCGATCATCCCGAAAGCTCCTCGTAGAGACGCGTCAGTCGGTCGGCGGCCGTCTCCTCGACGTAGTCGACGCTCACTTCGAACCCGCTCGCGGTCAGGTCGACGGAGACGCGGTTGAGCCGAGCGGCGTACACCTGCTGGGGACCGCGGTCCGGGTCGACCTCCTGTACCGTCTCGACGAGGTCCTGCTCGCGGAGGCGTTCGAGCCGGCGGTAGACGGTCGCCTCGGAGGCGTCGCAGGCCTCGCTGAGCGCGCTCGCCGACCGCGTCTCCTCGTAGGTCTCGATGAGGATCTGCCGGGCGTACTCGTCGTCGAGCAGCGAGTACACTTCCCGCGGATCGACCGACGCCTCCGTGCCCATTCGGTCGAACCTCGTAATCGGGAAACTTAGTCTTCCCGCCGAGGACTGAGTTCGGTCGCGCCGCAGTCCGGCGCGCAGCGTCGGTCCGCGTCACGAGAACCGTCGGATCGCTGACGAGACCGAGATTTCTTACGGCTGCTGGCCGACGCTTCACTCAGCCGATGGCCCTCTCGGACGCGCTCTCGGATCCCCCCGCGAACAGACGGGTCGCCGAAGCGGTGCTCTCAGCGCCGTTCCGGATTCGGACCTACGCCGCTGCGGCGTACCTGGCGCTGTCGTTTCCCCTCGGGATCGCGTACTTCGTCTGTACCGTGGTCGGGCTGTCGCTCGGTGTCAGCCTCTCCGTACTCCTCGTCGGCGTACCGATCCTCGCGGCGACGCTGGGCGGCGTGGTGCTGGTGTCGATCGGCGAACGCGTGCTCGCTCGTCGGCTCCTCGGCGCCGACATCGCCGACCCGTCGTGGAAGGTGACGGAGGCGTCGGGCATCGCCGACCGGGCCCTCGCCGCGGCGACCGACCTCGCCGTGTGGGGCGCCCTCCTGTTCGTCCTGTCGAAGCTGATCATCGGCGTCGCCGGCTTCACGCTCCTCACGGTCGTGCTCAGCGTCGGCGCGTCGCTGCTGGCGGCGCCGCTGTACTACGACGCGCCCGGCGCGTCCGTCGGGCTCATCCTCCCGGAGCCGATCCGTCGGGAGCTGTCGGTCGTCGTCCCGTGGGAGCAGTTCGAGGTCGGCGTCTCGTTCATCGTCCGACTCACGTCGTGGGAGGTGTCGACGTTGCCGGGCGCGCTCCTCATGTCTCTGTTCGGCGTGCTGGCGGCCCTCGTCGGGCTGAACGTCGTGAGCGCCGCCGGCTGGCTCTGCGCGCGGTGGGCAGAGTTCGCGCTCGGCGCTGGCACCTCGCCGGTGAGCGACGACTGACCCGGCGTTCGCCCGCTGCGAAAAACATCGTACTTATATTTTTGGTGGCGTTGCCCGCTGAGCAGCGTTCGATTCTTTATATGTGAGCTCGGTCGCAAGCGGTAGGTACAGCATGAGCGATCACCGCTGGTCCCCACGCTCACCGGTCGCGGCGCTCGCGCGCTTCGTCGGTGTGCCGTTCGACGCGCAGACGTATCGCAACCTAGCGTACCTCCTGTTAGCGTTCCCGCTGGGCATCGCCTACTTCACCGTCGTCACGACGGGCCTCTCGACGGGACTCGGGCTCCTCGTCACGTTCGCCGGCGTCCCGATCGTCCTCGCGACGCTGGTCGTGACGCTCGGTATCAGCTCGTTCGAGCGCCGGCTCGCCGACCACCTCCTCGACGTCGAGGTCGACGGCGACGACGGAGGGATCGAACTCGCCTTCGGGTCGGTCGAGGAGGCGATCGGCACGACGAAGCGGGTCCTCACCGCGCCGGCGGCGTGGACCGGGCTGCTGCTCGTCGGGCTCAAGTTCGTTTACGGCGTCGTCGCGTTCACCGCGCTCGTCACCGCGTTCGCGGTGTCTGCGACGCTGCTCGCCGCGCCGGCGCTCTACGACGCGCCCGGCGTCACCTACACGTTCGGCCCGTACGTGGTCGACACGCTGGGCGAGGCGGTCGCCGGGGGCGGCCTCGGCGTCCTTCTCGTCCTCGTGTCGCTCCACGTGACCAACGGCGTCGCCCGGTTCGGCGGCTTCCTCACCGACGCGCTGCTCGGCGGCGCGGCGCGGTCCGCGGAGGCGGCCGATGCGTGACCGTTCGGCAGCCGACGGGTCGTCGACGCGGCGGCGACTGCTCGGCGCGGTCGGTGTTGGACTGGGAACGACCCTCGCCGGCTGTAGCGGCGTCGTCGACGTCGACCGCCGGACGGAGACGGAGCGGCGCAGCGTCGACCCCTCGACGGTCTCGACGCTCGCCGTGACGGAGGCCACCGGCGATATCGACTTCCGCGCGGAGTCCCGCGACGACATCGCGGTCGTCGCCCGGAAGCGCGCCCTCGGCCGCGTCTCGTTCGACGAACTCGGCGCGACCGTGCGGACCGTCGGCGACCGCCTCGAAGTGACGACGGACGAGCCGCGGGTCGTCGGGTTCGGCGGCGGCCGCGTCGACCTCGAGATCCGCGCGCCGCCGAGCGTCGCAGTCGACGAGGTCCGCACCGCCGACGGCGACGTGCGGGCGGAGTCGGTCCCCGACGGCGCGACGCTGGCGACGACGGACGGCGACGTGTCGGTCACCGACGCCCGCGGCGACGTGCGCGCCGAGTCCCGCGACGGCGACGTTCTCGTCGACGGGACCGACGGAACGCTCTCGGCGACGACCGTGGACGGCGAGATACGCGCGCGGGATCCCGCCCGCGTCGACGCCCTGCGGACGCGGGACGGCGACGTCGTCGCGGACGTGCCCGCCGCGGCGTCTGACGCGGTCGTCGCGTCGACCGACGGCGACCTCCTGCTCCGGCTCGGCGACGATCTGAGCGCGACCCTGACCGCGAGAACCGACGACGGGGAGTTCGTCGTCACGGACGGCGGCGGCGCGGTCAGCGTCCGCGAGCGGACGGAGTCTCGGCTCCGAGCGGCCGTCAACGGCGGCGACGCCGCGGTGACAGCCCGGACCCGCGACGGCGACATCACGATCCGGGCGTGAGCCGTCGGCGTCGCCGTTGTCGACAGCGGCGACCTGCGCTCCCGCGCGAAACCGAAGCGCTGAATTGTCGCCTCCGAGGACACTCGATCATGCAAGGCAAACGCGTCCTCGTCACGGGCGGCGCCGGGTTCATCGGCTCGAACCTCGCGAACCGCCTCGCGGTCGATAACGACGTGATCGCCGTCGACGACCTCTACCTCGGCGCCGCCGAGAACCTCGACGACGCCGTCGAGTTCGTCGAGGCCTCCGTGGTCGACGACGACTACCCCGTCGACGTCGACGTCGTCTTCCACCTCGCCGCGCTCTCCTCGCGGAACATGCACGAGAACGACCCCCAGCGCGGCTGCCGCGTCAACGTCGAGGGGTTCGTCAACGCTGTCGAGCGTGCCCGCGAAGCGGGCTGTGAGACGGTCGTGTACGCCTCCACCTCCTCGATCTACGGGAGCCGCACCGAGCCCTCGCCCGTCGACATGGACGTGGAGGCGCACACCGCCTACGAGGCCTCGAAGCTCGCCCGCGAACGCTACGCCGAGTACTTCGCCAACCACCACGACATGAACGTGGCCGGCCTGCGCTTCTTCTCGGTGTACCAGGGCTTCGGCGGCAACGAGGAGCACAAGGGCGAGTACGCGAACACGGTCGCGCAGTTCGCGGACGCGATCGCCTCCGGCGAGGCACCCGAGCTGTTCGGCGACGGGAGCCAGACCCGCGACTTCACGCACGTCTCAGACGTGGCCCGCGCCTGCGAGCTCGCCGCCGACCACGAGCTGACGGGCGTGTACAACGTCGGCACCCAGGAGGCGTACACGTTCAACGAGATGGTCGCGATGATCAACGACGCGCTCGGGACGGACGTCGACCCCGAGTACATCGAGTGCCCGTTCGACGGCTACGTCCACGACACGATGGCCGACTACTCGACGTTCCACGAGGCCACCGGCTGGGAGCCCGAGATCGGCTTCGAGGAGGGCGTCGAGAGGGTCTGCGAACCGTATCAGTAGCGCGACGACGGCCCGGTAGGGAGGGCCGCGGCCTCCGGCGACGACCGGCCGCTCGACGGCTCAGATGATCGAGGCGACCGCGTCGGAGAGCGACGCGTCGCCGTCGGCGACGTCGCGGCGGTAGTGCATATACACCGCGCCCAGCGGCGGTTGGACGACGTAGGCCAACGTGATCGGCAGCACGGCGGTCTCGGGGACCGCCGGCGCGGCGACGACGACCGCCACCGCGATCGAGAGGTTGCGCATGCTCGTGGCGTACACGAGCGCGACGCCGCTGGCGGCGTCCCGGACCGCGCGTCCGAGCCCCGACCCGACGGCGAGCAGGAGCGCGTAGAACGCCACGATGGGGACGATCGTGGCCCCCGATGCGACGGGGTCGGCGAGAATGCTCTCGGATCGCATCGCCATGGCGATGAACACGATCAGCATGACGCCGAAGGAGCTGAGCCCGCCGAGCGTCGGCTTCAGTCGCCTGAACCCGTCCGCGCCCAGCCGACCGAGCAGCACCCGCCGCGTGAGCGTGCCGGCGATCATCGGGAGGACGACCACTCGGGCGAGCTGCCCGTACAGCGCGGCGGCGTCGAAGCCGACGCTCGCCGGGATCAGCGCGGCGAGGTACGTCGGCAGGACCGCGACGGCGACCAGCAGGTTCACCGCCATCGCCACGAGCGCGGACTCCAAGTCGCCGTTGGCGAGCCCGGTCCAAGCGGCGGTCATTCCGGAGGTCGGGATGAGCGCGATGAAGTAGAGCCCGAACGCGTAGCCGACGCTCCCGTCGAAGAACAGCCGCGCGAGCCCGACCGCGAGTAGCGGGGCGACCCCGAAGTTGACGAGGAGACTGAGCGCGACGACCCGCGCGTGGCTGCGGACGTTCACCACCTCCCTGAGGTCGATGTTGATCATCATCGGGTAGATCATCAGGAACAGCACGGGGACCACCGCGGACTGGAGGAGTCGCTTGAACGACGCCCCGGTGAACTGCCCGACGATCAGCCCCGCCGCCAGCGACCCGACCACGACGTAGATCAGGTTCGACTTGATCCCTGTGAGGAACCGCCGTATCATCGTGTATATTATTGTGTTTACTACACAATAATATTTCGGGCAGAACGCGGGTGATCCGACAATTTCCGGCGCGGACCGACGCGCACGGCGATGCGGGCCGACGCGTGCGGCGACGCGAGCGCGCGGGGGCTGCTCCTGTCGAGACGGGCGCGTCGCGGGTCGCGGCCGGGCTAGTGCCCCTCGACCGCGCTGCCAGCGGCGATCAGGAATCCGGTGATCGCGGTGATCAGCGCCACCGTCCCGATCGCGATAGCGCCGATCCGGAACGTGTCGCCGGAGAGGCGCTCGGCGATGAGAAACAGGAAGACGGTCGTGACGAAGCCGATGAGCACGAGCGTTCGCCCGAAACGGCCCGTGTCGATGCCGGGCTCGCTAGACACGATTTAATATCTCCTTGAGCACGCCCTGATACTCGTCCTCGGTGGCGGCGTTGCCGAGCGAGTGGATCGACTGGCAGATCCACAAGCCGGCGGTGAAGTTGATGAACGCCGCCATCGAGACGACGCCGAGCTGTCCGTCGACGAACAACCCCGTGACGACTGCGCCGACGAACCCCACCGCCATGAGCGCGTGGGTGACGAGCGATCGGGTGCCGAAGTCGGCGAGCTGTAGTGATAACCGAGTGCCAACGGCCATGCGATCCGTTGCGGCTGCCAGTGTAAAGAGGTAGCGCGTCACAGCGTCCTGCCGCGTCGGGTTCGGCGGCGTCCCGGTTCCGGCGACGCGTACCCCCGTTGGTTTAGGCGGCCGGCCCGTACGCGCTCACGGATGTCGAACGCGGATCGGAAACACGACGTGGTGGTGTGGGGCGCGACCGGCGTCGCCGGGCGCTTCGCGGCCGAGTACCTGACCGAGCGATACGACCCCGAAGCCCTCTCGCTCGCCGTCGGCGGGCGGAGTCGAGAGCGGCTCGACGCGCTCGTCGACGACCTCACGCGGCGGAGCGACGCGTGGGACGACGTGCCCGTCGTCGTCGGCGACGCGACCGACCCGGAGAGCCTGCGCGCCATCGCCCGCGACACCGAGGTCGTCTGTACGACGGTCGGCCCGTACACGGCGTACGGAACGCCGCTGGTCGAGGCCTGCGTCGAGGCCGGGACGGACTACTGCGACCTCACGGGCGAGGTGAACTGGGTGCGCGAGACGGTCGACCGGTTCCACGAGGCCGCCGTCGAGAACGAGGCGCGGATCGTCCACAGCTGCGGGTTCGACTCCGTGCCGGCGGACATCGGGACGCTGCTCGTCCAGTCGTTCGCGGCGGAGGCCCACGGCGCGCCCTGCGAGTCAGTCCGGATCTACCTCGACGGCGGGAGCGGGAGCGTCAGCGGCGGCACGCTCGCGAGCTTCGGCGAGCTGTTCGAGGCGGCCGCGACCGACCCGCTCGCCCGCGAGGCGCTCCGGAACCCGTACTCGCTGGCCCCCCGCGGCGAGCGGAGCGGCGTCGACCCCGGCGAGCAGCGCTGGCCGCGGCGCGATCCGCTCCGGGGCGAGTGGACCGCCCCGTCGCCGATGGCGCCGGTGAACGAGCGCGTGGTCCGGCGGAGCAACGCCCTGCTCGGCTACCCGTGGGGCCGCGAGTTCAAGTGCGGAGAGGTCGTGCCGACCGGGTCGGGACCGGTCGGCGCGGCGACCGCGACCGCCGCCGCCGGCGGACTCGGGCTGTTCTCCGCGGCCATGTCGGTCGGGCCGGTGCGCGACGCGCTGCGGCGCTACGTCTTCCCCGACCCCGGCGAGGGGCCGACGCGGGAGGAGGCGGAAGCGGGGAGCTTCCTGATCCGGGTGTTGGGCCGCGGGACGGGCGCTGACGGGCCGTTCACCGTCGAGGCCGAGTTCGGGGCCGACCGAGACCCCGGCTACGGCGCGACGGCGCGGATGCTCGGCGAGTCGGCCGTCTGTCTGGCGCGCGACGACGTCGACTCCCCGTTCGACGGTGGCGTGTTGACGCCGGCGTCGGGGATCGGGCTCCCGCTCGCGGAGCGACTCCGCGACGTGGGGTTCACCGCAGCGGTCGGCGAGTCGTAAAAGAAGCGTATCGGGCGGACCGCTCCCGCCCGTCGATTACATGTAGCCGAGGTCGCGCAGGCGCTCCATCAGGTCCTCCTTGTCCTGGGCGCGGCCGGCGCGCTCGGTCGTGCCTTCGAGGTTCTGGAGCCAGGCGGGCTCCTCGGTCGTCTTCTCGGTCGAAACCTCGCTGCCGAGCGAGCGGAACCCGGCGAAGTACTTCGGCGAGATCGGGATGTCCTCCTGCGTGACACCCTCCGGCAGGTCGTCGTCGGCCTGCGGGATGTACCCCTCGTCGGGGAACGCCTCGACGGTGTCGGGGACGACGAAGTTCCAGAAGGCGTCCCACACGTCGGCCTCGGCGAACTGGAGGATAGGCTGGATGCGGTCGTGCGGCGGGAACAGGTCGGGGTCGTGGCGCGGCGAGAAGAACGTCTCGTCGGCGCGGGCCTCCTGCTCGTCCCAGCGGACGCCGGAGATGACGCCGTCGATGTCGTACTCCTCGAGGGCGTCGTTGAGCGCGACCGTCTTCAGCAGGTGGTTGCCGACGTAGGTGTCGAGCAGGAACGGGAACGTGTCCTCCTCGAACTCGAGGATCTCCCGGATGTGGTGCTGGTTGTGCTCCGAGAGCGCGTCGACGGGGATGTCGTCGCCGGGTTCGAGGCCGTGTTCCTCGACGTACGCGCCCACGTCGTCGTTGCGGGCGTACACGAGGTCGATCTCCCACTCGTCCGCCCAGTGCTCGACGAAGTCGGTGATCGAGTCGAAGTGCTGGAAGTGGTCGATGAACACGGCCGTCGGCTTCTCGTAGCCGTACTCCTCGGCCACCTGATTGATGAAGTACAGCGTCAGCGTGGAGTCTTTCCCGCCCGTCCACATCACGGCGGGGTTGTCGTACTGTTCGAGCCCGCGGCGCGTGACCTCGACCGCCTTCTCGATTTTGTGCTGGATCGACGGGTAGTCGTCGGGGGTCTCCCCCTCGCCGTCGGCGTAATCGACGTCGACGCTCGCCGGGAAGTCGTCGCTCATACGCCCGAGATGTCGCCGCGAAAGGAAATAGGCCTTCTGAATCGCGACCGGGGGCCGCCGGTCCGTTGCCGGGCCGTCGTCGCCGCGCCCTCGCGGAACACAAGGGATATGCCGACCGCCCCGGAATCGTCGGTCATGGGTCTGTTCGACCGGCTCCGCGGCGAGGACGACGACCGCGTCGTCTTCCTCGGCATTGACGGCGTACCGCTCGACCTCGTCGAGGACCACCCAGAGGTCTTCGAGAACCTGACCGAGATCGCGGAGGCGGGCTCCGGCGGGCGGTTGGAGAGCATCGTGCCGCCGGAGTCGAGCGCCTGCTGGCCGAGCCTCACGACCGGCGTGAACCCCGGCGAAACGGGCGTGTACGGCTTCCAAGACCGCGAGGTCGACTCCTACGAGACGTACGTCCCGCTCGGGCGCCACGTACAGGCGACCCGGCTGTGGGACCGCGTCACCGACGCCGGGCGCGACGCGACCGTCCTCAACGTCCCGGTCACCTTCCCGCCCTCGACGCGGATCCAGCGGATGGCCTCCGGCTTCCTCTCGCCCGACCTCGAGTCGGCTACGAGCGACGAGTCGCTCCGCGAGACGCTCGACGGCTTCGACTACAAGATCGACGTCAACGCCAAGCTCGGCCACGACGACGACAAGACGGAGTTCATCGAAGACGCGCACGCGACCCTCGACGCCCGGTACGAGGCGTTCGACCACTACCTCGCCGAGGACGACTGGGACCTCTTTTTCGGCGTGTTCATGAGCACCGACCGCGTGAACCACTTCCTCTTCGGCGACTACGCGACGGACGGCGAGTACGCCGAGGAGTTCCTCGAGTTCTACCGCACGCTCGACGAGTACATCGGTGCGATCCGCGACTCGCTCGACGACGACACCACCCTGGTCGTCGCCTCCGACCACGGCTTCACCCGGCTGGAGTGGGAGGTGAACTGTAACCAGTTCCTCGCCGACGAGGGGTGGCTCTCATACGAGGACGACGACCACGATTCGCTGACCGACATCGACGACGAGGCGCGCGCGTACTCGCTCATTCCCGGGCGCTTCTACCTCAACGTGGAGGGCCGCGAGCCGAACGGCGTCGTGCCCGAGGACGAGTACGAGGCGACGCGCGAGGAGCTCATCGACGACCTCGAATCGCTCACCGGCCCCGACGGCCGACAGGTGTGTAAGCGGATCGTGAAAGGCGAGGACGCCTTCGACGGCGCCCACGACGACATCGCCCCCGACCTGGTCGTCATCCCCGCGGACGGGTTCGACCTCAAGTCGGGCTTCTCCGGCAAGGAGGCGGTGTTCACCGAGGGACCGCGCAACGGGATGCACAAGTTCGAGAACTCGCTGCTGTACGCGACCGATCCAGACCTCGACCTGGCCGACGCGAACCTCTTCGACGTGACGCCGACGGTGCTCGACCTGCTCGACGTCGACGCCGACGCCGAGTTCGACGGCGAGAGCCTGCTGTCGTAGCGACCTCGCCGACGCCGCCGTCCCGCGGCGGGCGTATCCGACACGGTCACCCTCCGGGCGGACGGCGTATCGCGTGTGATGACCGACGGCGTTCGCTTCGTCGCGCTCGGCGCCGTTCGACGAACACAGCCGCGAGGGGGTCGTCCGCGAGTTCGACGAGATGCTCGGCGTGGAGCCGCTCGACCCGACGGCGGTCGGTACCTTCGAGCGCGTCTTCGAGCGCGGTGGAGAGCCTGCCCACGAGGTGTGGCGCGTCTACGAGGGTCGAATCGCTGAGGAATGGCCGTATTGCGGCGATTCGTTCGCGCTCGTTGAACCGGAGCGAGGGACCGAACACGTCTCGCGGTGGATTCCGATCGACCGACTACGGCAACCCAACACGACGTTCTCCGTCTCGGATGTGCTCGACGCGCTCACCGCGTAGCCGGACGACGCCCCGAACTCACAGTCCTCACAGCGGCGACCAGCGCTCGCCCGGGGCCGCGCGGAACGCGTACGCGGTCTCGCGCTCGACGGCGACCAGTCGGCCGCCGATGGCGAACAGGGCCCGCGGTTCGATCTCGTCGGGAAACGGCGCCTCCCACCGCATGGACCCGCCGGAACCGAGCGCGACCATGCGCCCCCGGGTGGGATCGTTGAATCCGCCCGAGTTCTCCGCGACGTACGCTCCCGTCGCGTCGACCGCGAGGTGGTCGGACGGGAGGTCCGACCGCTCGTCGCTCCCGAACGAGGGAATGGAGGGCGACATCGGTGTCGATCGGCCGGTTCGACTCCGACCGTTAAATGCTCTCGGTCGGCGTCGAACACCGCAGACAGAGGATCCCGGTGCCGGCCCAGTTCACGTGGGTCGACCCGCAGTTCGGACAGCGGTTCCCGTCGTTGTTGTACTCGGTCGTCCCTCGGGGCGCGGCGAGGTGGCCGTCATCAACCGCGCGCTCGATCAGGCCGCGGAACCGCTGCTTCTTGAATCGGGCGCGGTGCGCGAGGAAATCGCCCGGGCGGTCGGGGTCGGCGCCGTGGAGGTCCTCCCACTTGATCGCGATCTCGCCGTCCGCCTGCCCCCGCGCGACCTGCTTGATCGTCGCGGCCGCGGCCTCGAAGAGCGGCGTCGTCGCGAGCGCCTGCGGCGCGTCGACGCCGTCGCCCGCCGCCTCGTAGCGGGCTGCCGCGTCGTCGTACGCGTCGTCGGCGCCGCCCAGCCCGCCGGCGACCCGGAAGTCTGCGACGAACTCGCTCAGGCAGGCCCCCTGCCCCGGCTCGTCGAGGACGCGTCCGAAGTCGCGGCTCGCGGCGATCCCCTCGACCGCGCGCTGGGTCGCGCGACCGTCGGCGCCCGCGACGCGGTACGCGACCGCCGCGGCGAGCAGCTGTTGGAGCCCCTGTCCGATCCACCCCTTCTCGTCGGGCTCGAAGGGGTCGACCTCCGGCCGCGGGTCGGCCAGCACGCGTCGCCCCCCGCGGGTGTAGCGGTCGCCCGCCCGCTCGTACGCTCGCGCCGCCAGCGCGTCGACCGCCGCGTCGTGGTGGCCGCCGTCGTCAGTGTTCACACCCTGCTTACGGGCGGCGATGAGTTACGCTTGACGGGGACCGCTCGCGCGGCGGCGCCGACGCACCGCCGACCCGACGCACCGCCGCCCCGACGCCCCGACCATACTTACTTCCGGGCGTCGAACCGCTCGCATGGAGAGACCGGACGGCGCTTCGGGGTCGGGGGCAGGGTCGGGGTCGCAGTCGCCGGCCGAATCGACCGCACGGCCGGAGGCGAAATCGAGGCCCCGACCCGCGTCGAAGTCGGACGGCCCGTCGACCAGCGGGCGCGTCGAATGGCTCCTCGCCGCCGCGTTGCTCGCGGTCCCGATGGCGGTC
>NZ_NHNZ01000103.1:0-289 GCF_002727095.1 Halorubrum sp. C191
CCGGCAGTGACGGGCGCTCTCCTTCCGGAAACCACGCATAAATCAACGTCGAGAGAACCTGTCTCGTCTGATCGATGGTCAGGATCGTATATTCGTCGTCCAGGTCGTTGCGCTTTTTTTGAAGCCTTCTTTCCAAGCTTCTTGGGCTCTTTCGTCNNAGAAGTCGAATCGTCGTGTCGCTGTTAAAATTCCCTGCACACGGCAGGAAGAACGTCTCACCGCCATCGCTGACTGCGCCAAGCAACTTGATGCTATCCCACGCGCCCGTCACCGGCAGTGACGGGCGCTC
>NZ_NHNZ01000103.1:346-648 GCF_002727095.1 Halorubrum sp. C191
TCGGGCGATTCGTGAAGTACCTTGACGAACCGCTTGTGCTGTTCATCAGAGAGTTCGGTTGGTCTGCCTTCGCGCGGATCGTCGTAGGCGACTTGCTCGACCGGCTCATCAGCGAGCCGGNNCGTCGGATTTGTAGAACTCCGGCCGGGCTGTCTTCCAGGACAGCCCGGCCTCAGACATCAATCTCCGGACGTGCCGCTCACAGTACTCAACGTCAAACTCTTCGGCGAGATAGTGACGAGCTAGTGGAACAGACCACGCGGGCGCGTCTAATCCTACTTCCTCGGGCGATTCGTGAAGTA
>NZ_NHNZ01000103.1:698-13845 GCF_002727095.1 Halorubrum sp. C191
CCGGCTCATCAGCGAGCCGGTCGAGCCGGCCAACCCACCGAGACAACCATGGACCGGTGTATCCGTATCGTTCAGCAACCTCCGCCATCGTTGCATCGTCTTCTTCAAGATAGTTGATCACCGCCATTAGCCGCTGTGTCGGCTTTTTATCTTCGACCTCCGCGAGAGCGTCGCGGAGGTCGTCAAGAGTGGCGGCGTCAAGCGTGGACATACTTGCTAATCACACTCTAACCTAAAGAATATTTAGCTGACAGTATCATACCGATCGGGTACGAGATGGCGGTGCGAGTAGTGACTCCGCTGTTGCCAATACTTGGGCTGAGCCACGGCGCGCATGATGGCACGGCGACGTGGCAGGTACTCTTACAGCACCCCGAGATCATTGTGCCGGGGCTGGTGATCATGTTCGGAGTTATGGCACCTATGGAAGAGATCCTGTACAGGGGGGTCGTCCACGATGCGCTGGAACCGGCGATCGGATCGCCCGGTCGGGTGGTTATCGGCGGCCTCTTGTTTGGTGTGATGCATCTGTTCTTGTCGGGTGGGATTGTGTCAATGTTGCTCACGAGCATTTTTGGTGTCCTTGCGGCCAGTGCCTACGAGCGGAGCAAAAATTTGACTGTGCCAATCATGGCGCACGCGGGTCATTGGCTCGTGTTTACCGCTATTTAGCTGTATTTGAGGGAGAAGTCCCTTTTTACCAACAACGCCAGAAGCAAAGCAGGCGAACAACGCAAATCAGTTGATCACGATGGTTGGTCGACTCCGAAACCACCGACACTGCTTGCTGCCCAGCCACCAATCCGACCGAAAATCAGACCGAACACCGGCGAGAGACACAGAAGCATCACGACGGCGATAAGGAAGAACACTGTCGTGTTGAGTGACCATGCTACGCTCGTGGCTTCTGTAAGCATAAATCCAGATACCGCAACTATACCGCCTAGAAAGCCAGCACGGAGCCCAACAGCGTCCGGTTCTACCGACCGCTTAGCTGCGATCGCGCCAGCGATCATTGGCCCAAGTATTATCGCCCCGCCACCGGCGGTCGCTTCAGAGTTCGGAAGCCAATTTATTACAGCAGTTGCGGGTAGTGAAGCTATGGTTCCGAGAATCACAACGTGCCAGACCTGAGGAATTCGACGGCCCCGGGTGTTCGAGGGCATACGCTGTATTCTACAACTGTACGTATAATCCACTTCGTGAGTTGCTGACTCTGAAACGGCGACAGAACAACACCGATATTAGTGACCGGGATATAAGCTTGTAAACTGCGGTTCAACCGGACGACACGTATATACTGGCTGACGGGAAAACATCGATAGAACGAGGAGGCCCCTACGTGAATGGAGTTGGAACATCGTCTCGCAGAAGCACCGATAGGAGTTATCACCGTCCGAGACGGGATGGTGCGCGCGTGGAATGATCAGGCGGCCGATATCCTCACAACCGACACGCCTGACGGTGAGCCGATTGCTGAGGTGTTTCCCCAGTCGGTCGAAGGGTCGCTCACAAAGGCGTTTGAACGGACATCGGTATCTGATGTAGCATTCGAAGAGTACTATCCAGAAGTCGACCGCTGGCTGTCAGTGTCAGTTGTTCCTGATGACGATGCGGCAACTGTCTACATTACCGACATCACTGAAAAACGCACCAACAAGCAAACGATCGAACGACTTCGTTCGGAGTCTGAGCGGGCCGAGATGGTCGATACTCTGATCGCCGACGTGCTTGAGGGGTTGGTCGGAGCTACGTCTCAAGACGCGATCATGGAGACAATCCGGGACCAACTGGGGACATCGGACCAGTATCGGTTCGTATGGACTGGTGAGTGCGCTGTCGACAGTGACGAGCTGGTCATCACCGGTGTTGGGGGTGAGCAAGGAGAGCTGTTCCCGGCTCTCCGTGAGGCGGTGAAGCAGGGACAGGCTACCCCCGAACGGCGAGCAGTCGAACAACAGCGCCCCGAGTTGGTAGAGTCGTTAAGCGAGAATCCGTCAGTCCCGGACGCGGTTCGTGCCGCTGGGTTCGCGGACGGAGTCCAATCGGTGTTCGCGCTGCCGTTGGTCTACGGCTCCAGCGTGTACGGCGTCGTCGGTGTCTACGCGGGAACCGAAACCGCATTCAGCGATCACGTACAGGCCAGCTTTGAGACGCTCGGCGAACTGGCCGGGTACGCGATCAACGCGACACAGAATCGGAAGCTGTTGTTTTCCGACACCCTCACCGAAGTTACGTTCGGACTCACGGAGAACTCCCCGCTGGTACGTGTGAGCGACACCTGCGACGCGGAACTCGCGCTTGAGGGGACCGTAATGCCGAGTGATACTGGTCTCACGTGTTTCTTATCAGTCACGGGTGCCGATCCGGACACCGTCGTTGAGACCGTCGAAGCGGTTCCGAGTGCTCAGGCCGGTCGTGTGGTCCGTCAGTCGGACACTGAGCGCGGCCGGATTCAGGTGACGCTGGGTGAGGAAGTCCCGCTCGTTGCGGCAATCAACCGTGGTGCGACGATACAGACGGCGGTGTTTAACGGCGATGACAGCCAGCTGATCGTCGAACTGTCTCCCGACGCGAACGTGCGTCGGCTGGCAAACGTGCTCGGTGATGACGGACCGGCACCCGTTCTCGCACGACAGGACAAAACCCGCTCACCGACGACCACGCGAGAATTTCGAAACGAACTCAATGAACGGCTTACTGACCGACAGGCGACCGTCTTGCGAACGGCCTATCTCGCGGACTACTTCACGTCCCCGCGTGGAAGTACGGCCGAGGAGGTTGCGACGTCGCTCGGCATTACCGGATCGACGCTGCTCCACCATCTCCGGGCGAGCCAGCGCAAGCTGTTGGACGCATTCTACAACGAACACGAGGATAGTAGCGGATAGCGGTCGCAATTCGCCGTGTCACGCCCGATCGACATGCGCCCGATTGCTCTCACACGAAGGCGAGTCTGGATAGTTAGATATCCTCGCTGCGGAGACTCTGAATACTGAGCATATTCCACCAAGGGTGTTCCGTTACATCGTCATCACATGGCAGTGCGACACAAGTCGCGCGGCGAGCAGACTGAGGAACCGACCGACGAGCTATCGACGGAAGAGCTACTCAACCTCTTCGGCGACGAATACACCCGGCGAGTGTTCGAGGCGGTTTCCGAACAGCCTCGCGGCGGGCGCGCCGTCGCGCAGGCCGCTGATGTTTCTCGGCCGACGGCTTACCGGCGTCTCAACGAGCTTCAGGACGCCGGATTGGTCACGAGCGAGTGTTACGTCGCATCCGACGGCCATCACCGAGAGCAGTTCAGCGCCTCCGCACAGCACCTCTCCGTGTCGCTCGACGGTGGCGACATCGAGGCGTCGATCAGTCTGAGCTGCTAGGACCGAAGGAAACGCTTGGTCTGCCCAGATGAGTACACGCTTGCGGCCAGTCAGTCGTATCGGGTCTGAGGTCTCGATCAGCGGGGCGGCGGTGCGCGTAGTTGTGACAGCGGTAACGTTCATCGCTACACTTGCTGCTGTGGGGCTGGTACTCGCGCAATTCTCAACGCCGGACGTGTTGACCAACCTCCCAAATCAACTTCCCACGCTCTGTGGGGTAGCAGCGGTGATACTCGTCTTATACTATCTGTTCGGAACCAGTCCCGCCGCGTACGGACTCTCTCTGGGTCGACGGTGGCTCGGTGACTTCGCCGGCGGTGCCGTAATCGGCGTGCTGTTTCAGGCCGTTTCGACGGCCGCGATTCTCGCTACCGGGAGCGGGAGGATCGTTGGTTCGTGGTCAATGGGAGTCTTCAACGACCCCGTTACCGTCGGACTCGCGATCGGAGCGACGGCCGCTGCGTTCGTTATCGTCGGGTTGTGGGAGGACTTTCTCTTCCGAGGCGTACTGATCCGTGAGCTCGTTGTCGGGTTTACGTCTCGCAGGGTCTCAAGGCCGGCTGCCACGGGGAGCGCGGTCGTCGTATCGGCTCTCGTGTTCGGAGCGCTTCACTTGAACGCTGGCGCGGCGGGACTCTCAGCGTCGGTCGCCGTGACACAGGCGGTGGTTGGGGGGCTGTATTTCGGCCTCGCGTACGTCCTCACCGACAGCCTCGCGCTCCCAGTCGGCATCCACTTCTCGACCAATCTCTGGACGACGGTCGTGTTCGGGCAACCGGAAAGCGGATATCCAGCGGCGTTTCGGCTCACCCGACCGTTCGATCTCAGTGCCGACCTCATCGTCGTCTTACTTCTCCCGACGGCCGTACTCGTCGCGGCGGTTGTTTTGTGGGTTCGCGCAACGCGGGGGGAGATTTCAGAAGCGTCACTCCAGAGGGTCGGAGAACAGTGACATCAATTTCGAACAGACGATTTGTATGACGAACGAACAAGCCGCACTTCGGTCATATCTCCGTTCAGTTCGTACAGCACTCCTCGCTGTAGCAACCGCAGTTCTCACGGCGGGACTCGTCATCGCCGGTGAAGACGGATTAGGATTTCCGATGTTTGTTCTCACGCTCTGTATCTGTGCGTATGCTTTTATTTCGCCGCTATTCGACAGACTGTAAGCAGGAAGCGATCTTCAAGCGGCAAACAACAAAGCGTTAGTGCCGATGGACTCGGGCAAATACACCGAAAGTACGAGCCAGATGAATTCACAGAGGATATCAATTGCGGTCGACATTAACTGTCCACCACTTGACGAACGGTTCGCTCCGACAGGGTAATTACATTTAGCGTGTGAACTAATCGTATCATGCTCGCCACTGTCGGGGGTGTGAATGTTACTTTGGGAATACTGCTGCTACTCATCGCAGCTCACACCAGGCGACAGTATTCGGGAGTAGGCACACAGAGTTTTATTGCCTGTATGGTTGGGCTGGGAGTGTGGACAGCCGCTGGCGGCGTCAACGATATTATTAGTGTTTACGAATTGGGAGCGCCCAACGGAGACGGCATGTCGCCGGCGGTGGAGTCAACACCGTCGATCATCGCGTTCGGACTCCAAGGGCCCAGAATCGCAGACTGGGTGCTTCAAACAGTAGTTCCAGTGCTGTATGCTCTGTTTATTCTCGCATATACGACTCGAACGGACCGTCGCGAGCGGCTATTGTTGTTCGTGCTTGTTCCGTTCGGACTCCTGTACACTGGAGGGTCCATGTCCGCTACACTGGTCTCACTGGTACTCGATAACCTCCCGGGTGGGCTCAGCGAGGCACTACTTCCCTTCCTACAGTTCGCTATATCAATCTCCTTTTTTGTAACTGGATCAATCGTGCTGCTCAGCCTTGGACAGTTGTGGCGAACGCTACACCGATATCAGCACGTCTCAACGCGATTGACACTAGGTCTAGCGGTGATTGTGCCGCCAGTATGGTTCGCAGAGAGGTTCTTCATCGCCTTGGCTGAGACTCCGCTAGCGAGAGCAGCCATTCCCGTCCCGTTTGTGATCCTGTCGACGTGTGCAGCGTGGCTGGCAGTCACCCGGTTCGGGCTGTTTGAGGAGATACCAGCGGCCTTGGCCGTCGCTCGACAAGACATCGTCGCCGAAATGCCAGACGCGGCCATCACAGTCACGGATGGACATGCTATCCTTGACTGGAATGCTGCTGCAGCAGATCTGTTTGAGCGGGAGTTTAATACAGTAGTCGGTCAGGACCTTGCCACCATACTGCCGGATACATTCGACATCAAGAGGTTACTCGCGGGGGGACAGACAACGTGTCGGCTGCCAGGCAGCGATCGGGTGCTAGAAGCCTCATCGAGCCGGATTACCGACAGCGACGACCGCACACTTGGGCACACCCTGATCTTCCGCGATATAACAGACAGCCGACAAAATGCACGTCGTGCGGAGGTTCTGAGTCGCGTGCTTCGGCACAACATACGAAACAGGGCTGACGTGGCAACCGCGCACCTTCGACAGTTCACCGACAGTCCCACTCCCGACACGGCGGACAAGATAGCGACGACGGTCGAGGAGGAACTGTCGGCGTTGCGTGATCTTGGACGTACTGCCCGCGAGATAGAGTCAGTGTTACAGGCCGACAAGCGTACGGGTAATCGGTCCGTCGAGGAACTCATCCGTCACGCCATCGAGGAGGTCCAGCACGCAGAGGTCGTCAACGATGGCCACGAGTATGCTGGTGGCGTCTCGTCCGTCCCCGTCGTGATAGACACACCACCGGCAGAGACACGCGCTAACGGGGAGATTCTGATACCAGTCATTCGTGAGCTGGTGTCGAACGCAGTCGAACACGGGGGGTCCGCTCCGGAGCCGCATGTCAGCGTACGGGTGAAGGAGACCAGCGATACCGAGGGAGTAGATCGATGGTGGATCGATGTCGCTGACAGCGGCGCCGGGATCAGCAACCACGAGGTAGAAGTGTTCGAAGACGCTGAAGAACAGCCACTACAGCACGGCAAAGGCCTCGGGCTCTGGCTCGTCTGGTGGGGCGTCGACCGGCTCGGCGGAGAGGTCTCGTTCGATATCGACAGGGGGACGACCGTCACCGTCGAACTGCCGGGATCGCTGCTCAGCTACGAGTAATATTCTCTGACTAGTTGCGGTCAGTACAGGCCACTCAGAAACTGCCCATCGCAGAGAGTATTGTTCCGAGAAAGGACAGACAGGCGGAACCAGCCAACACGAGAAGGACGATAGCAGAGGCAGTGAACTCCTCTGAGTCAGTTCGAAGCAATTCGTAGCCGGCAGTGGCAAGCATTCCAGCTCCACCGATCGCCATGAGCAGTATCGGGATACTACGATCGCCAGCGATGAGCGAACCTACCGCTGGCCCCCCTATTGAAGCTCCAATTACGACGAATGAGCCAGTGTAGATGTACAGATCTTCCATAGGTGGTATAATGACACGTGACTAATTGTAGTTTGGATACGATGTCCGTCTTGTTACCTTTACAGTTCTCATCGACCGGCTGTTTTAGATAAACATCTATCTGAAGAATAGGTCTCAACAAAGCCGGTGAAGCCGTTACGGCTCGTCACGAATGGGAGCTGAGCAGTTCACCGGCACGCTCGGGATCCGGAACGAATGCGATCGATGACCTCGGTTCCTGGGCGGAGTCGCCGTCCTTAGAGTTGTAAGTCCGATCAAAAAACACCGTTCCAGCGTCCAGCCAGAGCGGACTTCCGAACAGCCCACGCTCGACCGAGACATCCCGGACACCGTCGTATGACGCCGACCACTGTGGTCGTCCGAGGTATCGGTCGTACGCCACCACTTTGGACTCGTAAAATTCGTATTCGACGCCACCGAGCGCCAGCAGCAAATGTACCGCGCTTATTGTCGAGAGGCTTCCAACGAGACCGAAGAAAATCGCAGCCAAGCTCGCGGACACGACGATAGCACCGTTCAACAGGGCAAAAACGGCGACAATCATCAACCCCGCTATACCCACCCGTATCGTGAGCTGTCTCCAGTGGCCGAAGCGGTTATCGACGACACCACCAGTCGTCATCGCGTTCACCACTCCTGCGGCGAGGATAGAGGAGCGAACAGGCGCCATCGTTTCGCGTGGTTCTCCATCCGGGATCGACGGCTGAGACGGAGTGGATACGTTCTCTTCCGGTTCGGAGTCTGACCACCCTTGAGATATCGCTTCATCGTTACGCTCGGACGTCGAGTCCGGCTGCCAGCCGTCGGGTCGAGCGCGCGCTGCGTACCAACCGTACGCGAGCCGAGACACGATTAGCACGAACGCGGAAACCATCATTTCAGCTCGTGTGATCTCCAAGCCCTCGCCGGAAAGGGTCGTAAGCGTCCACCGGGAGACAAGCCATAACATTCCACCGTAGACAGCGAATATCAGTACTCGCTTCCGGGGGACGACCGCCGAGGCAGAGGTGATCTCGTGGCCCTCTGAGGCCACATATGCCCGCAGCACCAGCCACGATTTCGTCGCTGCCGCGACGAGACCCCCACCTAATAAGAGCAGTGTAGCCGGCGAGCGCCACAGCTCTCTGGGGATGTCGACGGCGGCGACGTACGCCGTTGTGCTCGCTGAAAAAACAAGTATGAAGACGGCTCCCCAGACCACCGGAATGTTTCGGGGGTAAATTCCCGGGAGGCGATCGGTAACGGTGATGGATCCGCGCTTGTGGGCTAGAAGCCGGAACGGACGTTGAAAAAGAGTCGACTGAAGATCCGTTTTGGGCTGCGAGAGCAGCTGTTGTACCGTTGTCCGGAGGGTCAGAAAGAGAAGATCAATCCAGTACAAAACGGCGACAGCTAGCAGCGAAAGGTGTCCGTACAGTAGGATGAGTACTGCGGCGACAGTCTCGACACAAACTGACCCGAAGAGAATTCTGCGATCCCCGATCAGGCGCATAGATGGCATGACCCGGAACGTTCGAAGTCGTGTACAGAGCCGCGTTGGCGGGTGACGTGTGAGTCGGGCGCAACGCGTGATATCGGTCGAACGAGCAAGTGAGTGGCGGTATCGGTACTCGAATGCCCACCGACAGACGTGTCGTTGGTGGGGGATATCTCTACACCAGCGATAGGGGCACGAAACGGTAGAGCGGTACTGGACAGCAAGCCGAAGGTGAAGGGCGCTACCGGTAACGTAGACGCGTCTCGCACGGACAATCATAACTCGACGATTTAACATAAGTGTGGGGGGCGTGTCTCGTGGCCCGAAACATCGAATTGTCCAACGGGACGACGACCCTGCGAATCTCCCCTACGCGTGAAGTCAACCTCATAGTGGGTGAACCCCACGACTTTAGCCGTGAGAAAAGGTCAGCGTAGCATCCAATCACTTCTCTTTCCGACTGATAAACTGTAGAATAAACACACTAACGACAATCACAACAGCGATAGTTATCCATGCCGGCAAGTCGGTGAGAGTACTTATTGATACAAGAAGAATCACTGTAGCTACCCCAAGCAAAATCATCACCTCACTTTCGTGCGAGATCATGCCAGTTGATTAGCGATTGTCTGGGAAGTGTAATGCTTCTACCGGGTGTGATTCCAATTCAGAAACACGCCAGTATCAATATATAATCGCATACTGATGGTCTGGTATGTCGCAATCAGCGAATGTATTCCGCAGTCCGGTCGCCCGTTGGGGGATGCCCGCTATGACGGCCGCTATTATTGTAGCTATCGCGTTCCTCGTTATTGAAGATCAGACACTTAGATTAGCGATGGTGGGGGTTGCCGTCGCTGACTTCCTTGTCACGCCACAGATACTGAAACGCGCTGCTCAGAGCGCATAGCTGGTTCCAAACAGAAAGATGGTCACTTGGTTATAAGAGTTAACATAAAAAGAGTGTTTCTGGCCTAGAAGCAAGAAATAATGTTAAACAAGTAGCCGGGCCAAAGTGATGATAGGTGTTGTATCGGGTGGTGGTCCAACCAATTACCATGCGTACTCGCACGGAGAAACGGGCGCGGTAACAATGCCAAATAGAGATGTGAGCAACCGATGAGTGATGGTCGTCACACGGCGATTCCGTTACGTGAGTTTCCAGACCCTGCGCTCGCATACACCGTCGACGGTGACGATGCTCGCGTGACCGCCGCGAATGACGCCTTCGAGCGGCAGTTCGAACAGGAGCTGGTGGGCGGACGTGTGTCGACGATATTCGACCGGTTCAACAGCTGCGATACGACCGGTGACCGGGAGCCAGTCTCGCATCTCGTCCGCGGCGATCGGATCGGCATCCGGCTGGACGGATACGGCAGCCGAGGCCCGTTCTTCGCTCGCGTAATCCCGTCGGATGACGACACCGGGTACCTGATGTTTTCAGACCTCCGCGAGTGTCCCGACGAAGGCTATTCACCGGGTGTCGATCAAGTGAGCAGCGTTATCAGCCACGACCTTCGGAACCCGCTCGACGTCGCGAAGGCCCACCTCCGGGCAGCAGAGGAGACCGGCGATCCCGAACACTTCGAGTCGGTCGCAGACGCACACGATCGGATGGAACAGATTATCCGTGATGTCCTAACGCTGACGCGCGACGAGGCTGTCGTTCAACCCACGGAGGAGGTCGCAATCGAGACCGCTGCGAGAGACGCGTGGGAGTCGATCGATACCGAACAGGTCGAACTGACGGTTTCGGAGTCGCTGCCGACGGTTACCGCGGACTCCGATCGGCTCCAACGGTTGTTTGAAAACGTGTTCCGAAATAGCGTTGAACACGGTGTCTCAACCGATGAAACGGGTAGTGAACAAACCACAGAGTCACCAGCAAACAGCCATCCGGGCGCCCGAGGCGAGCAGACAGGCGAGAGCGCGACTGTAGTTGTTCACCCACTGGAAGGGGGGTTTTATGTCGCAGACGACGGCCCGGGAATCCCGCCCGCGAAGCGTGACGTCGTCTTCACTCCCGGATATTCAACGCGGAGTGGTGGGACCGGCCTTGGCCTAGCGATCGTCGACCGAATCGTCGAAGCACACGGCTGGAATCTGACGCTCACAGCAGCGGATGACGGCGGTGCGCGGTTTGAAATTACCTTTTAATTGGCGGGGGAGGCACCAGAGGCCTCCTTGACTGGTGTAGTTGGGAGACGAGTCGGGTCAACGATCAGCCCGGGTCACGGCTCTTGCCGGAGATCAGTACCCTTCGCGCTCAATACCGGTGAACTGATCTAACAACTCGTCTGCGTCGGGAAGTAGCCGACAGATGCGGTCCCGCAAACTGTCGGCCTGCTCGTCAAGCGACGAAAACTGATCGTGGTCCTCGAGACGGTCCTGTGGCAACTCAGCTGCGATAACCGCTCGCTTCGATTCGACTCCGAAGTACTGACCGAGGAGTTCGTATGCGAGGACCTGACACTGCTGGTCGACGGCGGCTCTGATATCTTCACGGTCGACTGGTTTACAGAGGTAGTCGTCGAACGGAAGTTCGAGAAGTTCTAATCCCGGGTCGATGGCGGTCACCATGATAACCCGAGTGTGAATGTCGTGCTCTCGTAGCTCACGGAGGATGTCGTCACCAGATCGATCCGGCATGTGCCGGTCAAGGAGAATTACATCCGGCGGGTCAGACTCGTCGACCGCAGACAACGCCTCGGGACCGCTGTAAGTGACTGTGACATCAGCCACTGCGTCCAGCCGGAGGGCGTACGCGTCGGCGACCTCCTTCTCATCGTCAACGAGCAGCACCCGCGGCCTATCAACATACATGTCGGCCGTCACGTGGTGTTAGTACTCACTACAGCATTTAATAACCCGGCTTCTAAGACAGTTTCTAGTGGGTGTACACGCCGGGCGACGGTCTGCTTGGTTTCTCCCCATCCCGAAGAGATGACCTTCCACTGGCTACGTGTCACCGACCGGGGGGCGGGGCGGAGGCGAGGTGGGATCCCCTCATCGCCCGTGAGAGCACTCAGGCGCGGATTGTGATATCACCGTCGTCCGTTCTCGCGGTCAGTCGGCTGGCACCTCGTTCGACGGTAGCGTGTAGCTGTGTCTCTGTTCGTCGGTGAACGCGGAACTGTGGGGCTTGCTTCGGCACAGAGAACTCACCAGTGCTAGTGTGAGCAGAGAGGGTCGCGCTGAGCTCCTCACTGAGCCGGAGCAACAGATCGCCGGCAGACGACTCAACGAGAGCGTCGTCGGCCACAGCGGGGACATCGGCGGTGATATCTCCGGTCTGTGTCTCCAACGCTGCCACGCACATTGGGTCACGTACCTGAATCGTTCCCTCCAAAGTCGTTGCGGAGAGGCCGCCTTCGGTCCCATCGACAGTGATGTCTCCTTTCGTTGACCGAGCGGCGACCTCACCCCGCGCGCGATTGACGGACACGTCACCCTCGGGAGCCTCCAGTGTCGCCCCGTCGGTGACTCTGACGCTCGTCACGTCCCCATGATTGGTGTGAAGCCGATGAACCGCGACGCTGGGTGGCACTCGGAGCTCTAGGGCGACGCGGCCACCGCCTAGACCGAGTAACTGCGGTTCGTCAGTTGTGATCTCCAACCGATCCTCGACGATCTGTACACTGGTGTCGAGCTCGTTGAGGGAGACGCCGCCGGTGGCGTGTTTCTGCGAAACGATTTTGATATCGTCACGAGGCTCACCGATGAAGGCGATATCGCCCGTAGCCTCAGTCACGCTGAGGGCCGCGACTCTGGACGGATCGACCGTCCGAGTATCACGGGTCTGTTCTCGTTCCATTTGGCGGACGGATCCGCACCCGGGAAGAACGCTGCCCACACCGACACCAACCGCACCCAGCAGTCCTCGGCGTGTCGAAACGATGTCCGCGAGTCTACGTTCGGTCATGGTGGTAACCGATCGGAGCAGGGAGGGGATCACGGCGCAGGGGAGCGGTTGCCGATCCAACGCACAGCGGGTTCTCTTCGGCACGGGAACGCGGGGACCAGTCGGAAGGCCACATACAACAGCTGACATTCATCACTACAATCAAATATAGAATCGTATGCGTTTCTGGGCCTGAAACGGTCCCGAAATGTTATGCAAGATCTGTCGGTTTAAGATGGCTTTCCGAGCATCTACGGCCATCATGCGAAATATCAACGTCGCCAAGCGTTGGCGCTGGCGACTCGTTTTGTGCGGTAGCAGGTTGAACAAACGGAACAAAGGCACTTGTCGTAATCACCACCGCTAAGAACACGGCACTAGTCGCTTGCTGTTAGGGGTCTATTTTGAGAATACCTAATTACTATACAAACCAACATTTTTCTTCTTAAACGACACTCATAACGAGTATGACAGGAACCACCGGTTGTGATCTGCGACTAAGAGAAGTGAGTCTAGTGTAGCAGGTTTCAGCTGTCGTGAGTGATGTACTCAGCCTCCCAGTCGGCTCTCGCCTGGATTTCTCTTTCGCCGCGGCGGGTGAGTGAATACTCATTGGTGCGCTTGTCCCGCTGGCTTTTCTCAACAAGCCCTTTCTCAACAAGGGTGTCAAGATTGGGGTAGAGCCGGCCGTGGTGGATCTCTTCTTCGTAGTAGTCCCCGAGCTCATCTTGAATTGCCAGCCCATGTGGGTCATCAAGCCCGGCGGTTATGTACAACAAGTCACGCTGAAAGCCCGTAAGATCATACATACCTTGATATCTGTGTTCTACATTTAAAAAATTATTATTCCATATAAATCTATCAGTCAAACTATAGCTGCTGGGCCGTTTCCTTGCCGATTGACTTCCTCCCACGGCTTCAGCCCTGT